>CALQJH020000239.1 GCA_943330835.2 Candidatus Kuenenia stuttgartensis | reverse complement strand
GGCATTTTCCCAGGTCATTCTTTCAACAGCTTCGGTGTAGTCAATATTCTTTACATCTTTAAAAATTCTTTTAATCAGACTTTCAAACATGTTTAAAATGTCTTCTTGTTCTACGAAAGCCATTTCGCAATCAATCTGAGTAAATTCTGGTTGCCTGTCTGCTCTTAAATCTTCATCTCTAAAACATTTTACAATTTGATAATAGCGATCATAGCCGCTTACCATCAATAATTGCTTGAACGTTTGTGGTGATTGAGGCAATGCATAAAACTGTCCTGGATTCATTCTGCTGGGTACCACGAAATCTCGAGCACCTTCTGGAGTTGATTTGATTAAAAAAGGCGTTTCAATATCCATGAAGTTTTGTTCATGTAAATAGTTCCTAGTGCTTCTTCCAACAGCATATCGCAATTCCAAATTTTTCTTAACTGCATTTCTTCTCAAATCAAGAAATCTGTATTTCATTCTCAAATCATCTCCGCCATCTGTATCATCTTGTATTGTAAATGGGGGAGTGATAGATTTATTCAGTATTGAAAATTCGGTTACTGTTAATTCTATTTCTCCTGTTGGTATATTTTCATTCTTGTTACTTCTTTCATTAACGGTTCCGGTTACTTGTAAAACGAATTCTCTTCCTAATGGATTGGCTTCTAATTTTTCGTTCAGATTTTCGGAGAAAAGCAATTGTGTTATACCATAACGGTCTCTTAAATCAACAAAAGTGATGCTTCCAAATTTTCTGATGGTTTGTACCCAACCGGAAAGTGTAGTGGTTTTGTTGACGTCTTGTATTCTTAATTCCCCGCAGGTATGTTTTCTGAACATGATGTTGATAAATTGATAAGTTGTAAAGTATGCAAATATAAGTCAAACAAATTCCTTTGAAAAGAAAGGACTTACATCGTTTCGAGCTCTTCTTTGTGCGTTGGCTTCCAAAAAGCATAGTAGAATGCGAGGAAGAGAATACCCAAAGTAAAAGGGATGATGGCTAAATGTTTATAAGTGTAATCGCCAAACAAAGGCATAGTATCAAATTTGAAAAATTCACTGATCATCCAATAGCTATTGGCACTTATCCATACTGTTATGGCTAGATTATGACAAACCTCACTCATGATATCTCGTGTACGCCATGCGATAATGATGGAAATGAGCAGCGTAGGGAATATCATCGCAATCCCCAATGGTTTCCAGATCATACACCAAGCTATGTCTTTGAACAGCCAAAAAACGATATGCAGATTTTCCATTTTTCGATATCGTAATGGGATGTTGTAAATTGGTTCTTTTTTCATAATCACGAAAATATAAAATTTAGCATAAAAAAAACTCCAATCGAAATGACTGGAGTCTTCTGTATAATTCTTTTTTCTTTATTTTTTAATTGCTTCCGCCATTGTTTTCCCAATATCCGCAGGACTAGCCACTACATGAATACCGCATTCGCCCATGATTTTCATTTTAGCAGCAGCTGTATCATCCTCTCCACCTACAATAGCTCCTGCATGTCCCATACGTCTTCCCGGAGGTGCCGTTTGACCAGCAATAAATCCAACAACTGGTTTTTTATTACCTGTAGATTTAATATAATGAGCAGCTTCAGCCTCCATTCCGCCGCCAATTTCTCCAATCATTACTATCGCATCAGTTTCGTCGTCATTCATTAATAATTCAACGGCTTCTTTGGTGGTTGTACCAATAATTGGATCTCCACCAATACCAATCGCGGTAGAAATACCCAATCCTGCTTTTGCTACCTGATCAGCAGCTTCGTATGTTAATGTTCCTGACTTAGAAACAATACCGATTCTTCCTTTTTTAAAAATAAAACCTGGCATGATACCCACTTTGCATTCTTCTGCTGTGATAACGCCTGGGCAATTAGGGCCTATTAATCGTGTATTAGAACCAGCTAAATAACTTTTTACTTTAACCATGTCTTGAACAGGAATACCTTCTGTAATACATACCACCAATGCAATTCCGGCTTCTGCAGCTTCCATAATCGCATCTGCTGCAAATGCAGGTGGAACGAAAATGATACTTACATTAGCACCTGCTGTCTTTACTGCGTCAGCAACGGTATTGAAAACGGGTTTATCAAGATGAGTTGAGCCACCTTTACCAGGTGTAACACCGCCAACAACATTGGTACCATATTCAATCATTTGAGTTGCATGAAAGGTGCCTTCTGTACCGGTAAAACCTTGAACGATTACTTTTGAATTTTTGTTTACTAAAACTGACATGATAATTTATAGAAAATGTGAATGAATAAATTTCCGCAAAGATAAGGGACTTCGTTGATTGATTTTACGATTTCATAACCCTCCAATCAACTAACCAACTAATCACCCAATCACCTTTTCTCTTCCATCATCCTCAATCGCTTTGCCCCTTGTAAAAATTCCGAAGCAAAAATGAACTGGTTGAGATTTTCGTTTTCAGAAAAAATAATGTCTTTCTTATTTCCTGTCCATTCTTTTTTGCCATCTTTTAAATAAAGGATATTGTCACCGATTTCCATAACACTATTCATATCGTGCGTATTGATTATGGTGGTCATGTTGAAATCCTTAGTGATATCATAAATCAGTTGATCAATCAACATAGAAGTTTGCGGGTCTAATCCGGAGTTGGGTTCATCGCAAAATAAAAATTTGGGATTCAACACAATTGCCCTTGCTATGCCTACTCTTTTTTTCATGCCGCCACTAATTTCTGAAGGGAATTTTTTATTACTTCCAACAAGATTTACTCTTTCGAGTACTTCGTTTACGCGTTTCAGTTTTGTAGTCTGTGAATCATTGGTAAACATATCTAAAGGAAATTTTACATTATCTTCAACCGTCATACTGTCAAACAAAGCGGATCCCTGAAACAACATTCCTATTTGCTGCCGGAGCATTTTTCGGTCATCATCATTCATTTGTGTAAAACTTATTCCATCATAGATAATTTCTCCCTGATCTGGTTCAAATAATCCCACAAGACATTTTTGT
>CALQJH020000238.1 GCA_943330835.2 Candidatus Kuenenia stuttgartensis | reverse complement strand
GCATCGCCAAGCATGATACTTTGCGCAGCGAGTGCGATTGATTTCATTCCGCTGGCACAAACTTTATTAATAGTGGTACAAATTACTTCATTAGGCAAACCAGCAAATTTAGCTGCTTGTCTTGCAGGAGCCTGTCCAAGATTGGCTTGAATTACGGCGCCCATATATACTTCATCAACATTTTCGGGTTTTATTCCTGCTTTTTCAACTGCTGCTTTTATAGCAAAGCCGCCTAATTGTGTTGCAGAAAAACCTTTTAAAGAACCGCCAAAACTACCCAATGGGGTTCTTATTGCAGAAACGATGTAAACTTCTCTCATTTGTCTAGAATTAAAATTTTAAATAACAATTTGGGCACAAAAGTATATAAATATTACTGATGGATTTTTTTGGATTTAAAATTCTGAATGTAAACCGAACAAATGCTTCTATATTATTGAGTATGCTTTTATTTCAAATCATTTCATTGAAACTTATCAATGTCATGAAAATTATTTTCAAAATAATTTGCAATTTCAAAATCAGTATACTACTTTTATAGAATTACCTACAAACCTAGCGTTTCTATTTATCCAAACTTAAGGAAATTCCGCCCTATCCCATATTCTAAAATAGAATATAATTCAAGCCTAAGAATCACCTCAAACATTAGTTTCGAAAATTGCTAATTTTGCTTTTTGAGACCCGATTATCTGAAACAAGAATTTTACGACACAAGAAATAATATATTTATCAAGATGAGCTTACCCAAAATTTACCATTACTTATTTTTATTGCTTTTGATTAATGTTCTGTCTTCTTGCTCAAGCACTAAACAGGCAACTTATTTTTCAAATGCATCCGACACTACAATTCTAACCAGATTGGATGAAGCAGAAACTTTGATTCAAAAAAATGACATGCTTAGTGTTTACATTAGTAGTTTAAACCCAGAAGCTTCTGCGGTTTTCAATGCTCCTAATAGTCAGGCTACAACTACTTCAACAACAACTGGCTCTGCATCTGCAGGAGGATACCTTGTAAATACCGACGGGAATATTCAGATTCCTATTTTGGGTAACATTAAGGCTGCCGGACTTACAAAGAAGCAATTAAAAGCAGATATCACAAATTCTATAATCGACAAGAAGTTACTGATCGATCCAATAGTTACCATTCGTCATTTAAATTATGAAGTAACCGTAATTGGTGAAGTTTCCAGACCTACAGTAATAAATGTACCAAACGAAAAAATTTCATTATTAAAAGCGCTGGGGATTGCAGGCGACATAACAGTATTTGGAAAAAAAGACAATGTAATGTTGATAAGAGAAATTGAGGGAAAGAGAAAAGTAAAAAGGATTGATCTTAATTCAAATAATTTTTTAAGTTCCTCATATTATTATTTGCAACCGAATGATATTATATATGTAGAGGCTAATAAATACAAAGTAACTAATGCTAATCGCAATCAACAATTATTGCCAACAATATTAAGTGGGTTATCAATAATAGCCCTTGTAGTCACAACCCTATTCAGAAAATAGTTTTAAATAAAATGAGTCAAACTAAAAGAAATAAAACCCCTATCAAACAAGAAGATAATTTGTTTATTCAAATGGTTTCGAGGTATATATTTTACTGGCCATTATTTCTTATTTTATTATCAATATTCATTACAGGAGCATATATTTATTTAAGGTATGCAACACCAAAATATGAAGCAACGGCTACATTAATAATCAAAGATCAGAAAAAAGGTACCGATGATTCAAAGGCAATGGAAGCGTTGAATACAATCAATACCAAAAAGATAATAGAAAATGAAATAGAAGTATTACAATCCCGGACGATAATGGAGAATGTCGTTAAAAGCCTGGGATTATATGCACCTGTTTTTCAGGAAGGAAAAATAAGGAATGTATCGGCATATAACATTTCGCCATTATCAATTATTGCATCCAATCCAGATTCTATAGTTGCAGTTAAAAAAGTTTTTTTAAAGTTCGATGAGAAATCTGGCGGTGTTTACCTTAATGGCAAATATGCAGGAGTTATCAATGAATGGCTAAATACATCTTATGGGAAATTGAAATTCACTCTTAATAAGCATTTCATACAATCGCTCACAAATAAGCCGTTTTATTTTTCATTAAATCAACCAAAGGATGTCACAAAATCTATATTGAGTGGTTTACAAGTAATATCAATTAATAAGTTATCCTCAATCATCAATTTAAGCTACAGAGATGAGGTACCTCAGAGAGCAGAGGCCATTTTGAATCATCTGATTATTATGTATGACAGATCTTCCATTGATGAGAAAAATTCGCTAGCTAAAAACACATTGCAATTTGTTGAGGAGAGATTAGGTATCGTTTCAAAAGACCTTGATTCTATTGAAAAAACTGTTCAAAAATATAAGACGGGAACTGGGTCGTCAGATATCAGTACACAAGGTCAACTATACCTTCAAAATGTGAGTGCCAATGATCAGGAATTAGGTAAAATAAATATGGAGTTAGCCGTATTGAATCAAGTTGACAATGCCATGTCAACAGGAGGATTGATGTCTTCAACAATTGGAGTAGCTGATCCCAATCTATCAAAATTAATGACAGATTTGAATACCAAAGAACTGGAATATGAGCGATTAAGAAAAACAGTGGCAGAGAACAATCCTATGTTAGTTTCAATAAAGGATCAGATAAATAAAATTAAGCCAAGCATCACAGAAAATCTTGAAAGCCAAAGGAAGAATTTAGAAGCGAGTAAAAATAATTTGAGTGCCACAAATAGCAAGTATAACTCAATGTTGAGCTCAATTCCACAAAAGGAAAGACAGATTTTAGAAATGAGCAGGGATCAGAATGTAAAGAATGGAATCTATTCTTTTTTATTACAGAAAAGAGAAGAAAGTGAATTGTCATATGCATCCACTATTTCAGATAGCAGGGTAATTAATTCTGCTCAATCCTCAGGATATCCAGTAAGCCCAAATAAAATGTTTATTTATTTAGGCGCTTTTGC
>CALQJH020000237.1 GCA_943330835.2 Candidatus Kuenenia stuttgartensis | reverse complement strand
TTAGGTGAGTTTAAATAATTTCAAGTTGTTTTTAAAAGCACAAAATATATGTCGCTTCACGCTCCGGAAATGAATCAAACAAAAGGCATCCAATTAGATAAGGATGCCTTTGTTATTATTGTACGAACTGAATGGAATGCTTCCATTGTAGATGAATTGGAATCAGGCTGCGCTAAAATACTGCAACAACATCATATTCCTTTTATAGTAATCAATGTTCCCGGGGCTGTGGAAATCCCATTTGCGATAAAGCATTATTGGGATACGCATCAGCTTCATCACAAAGCAATCGCATTTATTGCATTAGGTTGTGTCTTAAAAGGTGATACCCCACATTTTGATTACGTTTGCAAATTAGTCACCGATGGGGTGTTGCAATTAAACCTAAGTTTACCCGTACCTACAATATTTGGAATCCTTACTGTCGATCAGGAAATACAGGCATTAGAAAGGATAGGAGGCAAGCATGGTCATAAAGGAGAAGAAGCCGCCTGGACAGCATTGAAAATGATTTCACTATCCCAGTCATTTAAAAAATAAAAATCATAACGTGAACGTACAGTTGTTCATCCCTTGTTTTGTTGACCAGTTATATCCTGAAACGGGATTTAATATGGTAAAAGTACTGGAGAAAGCCGGATGTAAAGTCACTTACAATACCAATCAAACTTGTTGTGGTCAGCCTGCTTTCAATGCTGGTTTCTGTGACGAATCAAGAGCGGTAGCGACAAAATTTTTGTCTGATTTTAATACATCCGATTATATAGTTGCGCCAAGTGCCAGTTGTGCGGGATTTGTAAGAAATTATTATCCTAAATTATTTGAGAACGGAACCTACCAAAATAGTGCAAAAGAAATAAGTAAAAAAGTATACGAATTTTCGGAATTTCTAACATCAATATTAAAGATTGAAAACTTTGATGCGGTGTTAAATACAAAAGCCACTTATCACGATAGTTGTGCGGCATTAAGAGAATGTAAAATTAAAGAAGGTCCTAGAAATTTATTACGTCATGTAAAAGGACTTGAACTTATTGAAATGAATGACAATGAAACCTGCTGTGGTTTTGGCGGAACTTTTTCTGTAAAGTTTGAAGGTATTTCTATTGGAATGGCAGAACAAAAAGTACAAAACGCATTAGCTACCGGTGCCGAATATATTATTTCCACAGATTTAAGCTGCCTGATGCAAATAGATGGTTACATCAAAAAAAACAACATCGACATGAAAACGCTTCACTTGGCAGATGTCTTGGCTATGGGGTGGTAGGATTAAAGGTTGGGGAGGGTTGAGAGGTTCAAATTGTTCAAAAGGTTAATCATGAACTTATTCAACTCATGAAACCTATGAAACTTCTTAAACAAATAGAACTTATTCAACCATTCAACATGCTAACCAAATCAACAATCCCTTCAGTTGCGGATTTTTCAATTAATGTCAGATTTTTGAGATTGCCTGTAACAGGTATTTTCTTATCGATAACATATTTAGGTGTTTCGTCTTTTAAATAATGAATCAACCCAGCAGCAGGGTAGACTTGTAAAGAAGTTCCTACCAAAATAAAAATATCTGCGGTATTCATTATTGCTGCTGCATCTTCTATCAGTGGCACAGGTTCTTCAAACCAAACTATATGCGGACGTAATTGTGCACCATCTCTTGCAACATCACCAAGCTTTATATCTCCTCTGATTTCAGCAATCAAAGACTCGTTTTTTTCGCTTCGCATTTTAAATATTTCTCCATGCAAATGAAGAATGTTTTTAGATCCCGCTCTTTCATGTAAATCATCAATATTCTGCGTTACAATAGTTACGTGATAATGTTCTTCCAATTTTGCTAATCCAAAATGTGCTGTATTGGGAAAAGCATTAGCCACCTCTTTCCTCCTCATATTATAGAAATCCAAAACCAATTGAGGATTTTTTTCAAATGCACGGGGAGTGGCGACATCTTCAATATCATGTCCCATCCATAATCCATCGCTGTCTCTAAATGTTTTCAATCCACTTTCAGCAGAAATACCTGCTCCTGTAAGCACTACAATATGCTTTTTGCTCATGAAGGTTTTATTTATTGAACTTATTTTTCTCCAGCCATTTGCATCACCAACTCCCATTCATCCTGCTTTACGGTTTGAACAGATAATCTTCCTAATCTTACCAGATCCATATTAGCCAATTTCTTTTCTGCTTTTATTAGAGAAAGAGGCACCGTGTTTTTAAGTTTTTTTACGGGTTTAAAATCAACAACAACCCAGGCCGTTTCTTCTGTCGTAGGGTCTTGATAAAATTCTTTTACCACTTTGGCAATGCCCACAATTTCAACACCCTCATTACTGTGATAAAAAAATACTTCATCACCTTTTTTCATAGCTTTCAAATTATTTCGCGCACCATAATTTCTTACTCCATCCCAAAAGGTTTGCTTGTCTTTTACAAACTGATCCCAGCTGTATTTGAAAGGTTCTGATTTTACGAGCCAATATGCCATGGTATTTAGTTGATTGGTTTATTTGTTGATTAATTAACTAGTTCAATATCAAATTCGAAAGTTACTGAATTAGAGCTTGGTTTATTTTAAAAATATGCTACATGAAATAGCCATAAGAGTTGCCTCAAACCAATTGAGAAAGATAATTAAGGCTATAGCATGTGACCAAACTTTAAAAACGATATTAAGACATAAAATGAATGTATGTTTTATAATGAATGGATATATTATTTAGCTTTACTCCCCATTTTCAATCAACCAATCAACCAATCAACCAATCAACCAATCAACCAATCAACCAATCAACCAATCAACCAATCAACCAATCAACCAATCAACCAATCAAGGTCTCCTTAAACACTACACCATACTTTTTCAATTCCTCCAATACAGGATCATATATTTCTTTACAAATAGGAATGTGAATACCGGTTAATGTAATCGTTCCATTCAACATCATTTTTGCAGCAATTCCTAATGGAAGACCAACCGTTTTTGCCATTGCTGTATGCAATTCAT
>CALQJH020000236.1 GCA_943330835.2 Candidatus Kuenenia stuttgartensis | reverse complement strand
TCTTCAAAATCCTGATAAGGTAATTTCATCGCATGTTGCAGCCCGTCGGTAAAAACTTTAGCACCGAATTTTTGTATAATTAAATTCAAACAATAATCCTGAAATGCTTTTGCAATTCTGCTTACCATCGCAACGGAAATAGAAAAGAGCAATAAATAAAATACACCTAATTGTAAATAAGGTTTTTCTTTACGAATAACATTTTCATATCCTGAAAAAAAATCGAATGGATGTGATGCGGTATTTATCAATTCATGATCACTAGCAAGATTGACCAATTTGCCTAAAAGTATGGGGTCAATTAGAGAAAATCCAATATTAATTGAGGCTAATAAAAGTGTTAGGATGACGAGCCATCTGTGAGGTTTGAGGTAGTGCAGTAAAATTTTCATTCAGGGGTTTATAAAATCAATAATGCTGCAATTTCGGTTAAATATTCGTAAGTACTATTGATTTGTTGGGTTGAATATCTTTAGCGTAGTGAATTAACGCCCTACAATATGCGCTATTAAATTTTCAGCTACCCCAATTTTCTCTATCCAAACTTCTGAATTGAATGGCTTCTGCTAAATGTTCTGATTTTATATGTTGACTAAAACTAAGATCAGCGATTGTTCTGCTTACTTTTAATATTCTGTCATAGGCCCTTGCAGATAAACTTAATCGCTCCATGACTGTTTTTAATAATTTCTTTGATGGTTCGTCTATGACACAAATTTCTTTAAGCATTTTACTGCTCATTTGTGCATTACAATAAACAGCTTCATATTTTAAATATCGTTTTTCTTGAATAGTTCTTGATTCCATAACTCGTTGACGAATAGCATCACTTTTTTCAGATTGTTGTATGGATGCCAGTTCATCAAAGTTTACTGGCGTTACTTCTACATGTAAATCAATTCTATCAAGAAGTGGTCCTGATACTCTATTCAAATATTTTTGAACAACACCTGGTGCACAAGAGCAATCTTTTTCAGGATGGTTAAAGTAACCACATGGACAAGGATTCATACTGGCGATCAACATAAAACTTGCCGGAAAATCTAAGGCAACTTTTGCTCTTGAAATGGTAACTTTTCGTTCTTCCATGGGCTGTCTCATCACTTCAAGAACGGTTCTTTTGAATTCAGGTAATTCATCCAAAAATAATACGCCATTATGTGCTAAAGAAATTTCTCCTGGTTGAGGATTTCCGCCGCCACCAACAAGGGCAACATCTGATATCGTATGGTGCGGACTTCTGAAAGGCCGTTTATTTACAATGGTCAAATCCTCAGGAAGTTTCCCAGCTACACTATGAATTTTGGTGGTTTCAAGTGCTTCCTGCAGAGATAGCGGAGGAAGGATGGTGGGAATGCGTTTTGCCAACATGGTTTTACCCGCACCCGGCGGACCAATTAATATCGCATTGTGTCCACCGGCTGCGGCTATTTCTAAAGCTCTTTTTATGTTTTGTTGTCCTTTAACATCACCAAAGTCAATATCGTATTTACTTTGCGCCTTCAAAAAAGTCTCTCCTGTATTTACAATAGTTTCCGTTAAGGTATTTTCATTTTTAAAAAAATCAACTACATCTTTCATATGATTGACACCAAATACTTTTAAACCGTTCACCATCGCAGCTTCTTTGGCATTTGATAATGGAACAATTAATCCCTCAAACTTTTCTTTTTTTGCCTGAAGTGCAATAGATAAAGCGCCTTTTATGGGTTTTATGGTGCCATCCAGACTTAACTCACCCATAATGACAAACGCTTTCAGTCTTTCTGCATTGTCAATTTGCCCTGTTGCAGCCAAAGTGCCAATGGCAATTGATAAATCAAATGCTGTTCCAGTCTTTTTGATATCTGCAGGTGCAAGATTTACAACCAGCTTTGTTCTCGGCATATAAAAATGGTTACTCTTGATGGCACTTTCAACCCGTTGTAAACTTTCTTTAATAGCATTATCAGGTAAGCCTACAATAAAATAATGCTTACCCTGGTTATTTACATCTACTTCAACTGATATAGTAATTGCATCAACTCCATATACTGCACTACCAAATGTTTTTACTAGCATGTGCAAATATGAAGTGATTCCTAAAAAATACATAGCTTTTATACTCGCTTTTCAAGGAGATTAAAATTATTTTTAACGAGAAAAACAACATGTATTTTCCGCTATTTTTCGAGATGAAAGAACGAATTAACCCAGCTTGAATATTATTTTACTTATCAATGAGCATTAGAAAGATGATTTTTCATATCTTCATTTATAATCTAACTATCAATATCATAATGAGATATATCTGCAAGCTTTTTTTACTCATCTTGATGATTTTTCCGATTTACAGTAAAGCACAATCGACTTATTTTTCTCAGGAATCTAATGATTATCATTTTATTGATCGATTGGAGATAAAGCATCAAAGCATTAATCATTTTAACTTCTCTGTGGCAAAGCCATATAATCGTAAATATGTAGTTGAGGAAGTTTCTTTATTAGATAGCCAAAATCAAGTTTCAATAAATTCGATTGATCAATACAATCTTCAGCACTTGTATTTTAATAACAGTGAGTGGACGAATAAGCATTTAGATTATTTCAAAAGTAAGACTCCATTACTTAAAACTTTTTATAATTCTAAAGCAAATTTCTTTGAAGTAAACAGCAAAGATTTTTTTCTTGCAGTCAACCCCATCATAAATGTTCAAATGGGAAAGGAGTCTGATAATGACAAACATCTTTATGTAAATGCAAGAGGCGTTTCGGTCAGAGGAATGATTGCCGGTAAAATAGGTTTTTCAACAACGATAATTGATAACCAGGAAAGAGGTCCACTTTTTTTTCAACAACAAGTCAGAAATTTCAGAGCCGTTCCAGGAGTTGGCTTTTATAAAGATTTCAAAAACGATTTATCCGCACAAGATTACTTTGATGCAAGAGGGTATTTAACTTTTAATGCTACAAAATATATTGATTTCCAATTTGGGTACGATAAAAACTTTATTGGAAATGGGTACAGAAGTTTATTTTTA
>CALQJH020000235.1 GCA_943330835.2 Candidatus Kuenenia stuttgartensis | reverse complement strand
TTTGGCATTGGATGCACAATTAGAATTAAGTGATGATCAACAAAAACGAAATATTGCTTTAAGAGATTTCTACAAAGGATATAAACAACTCGATAAAAATTCAAATGAAATTATTGAAAAGATAAGATTCGAGTTGCCGGCAACATCAGATTTTTTTAATTTCGAAAAAGTGTCTAAACGTACACATTTAGATATTGCCAGCGTTAATTCAGCTATTCTCTTGCAAATGAATGGTGATGTTATTGAAAAAGCCGGATTGTCTGCAGGTGGCGTTGGTCCAATACCAAAATACTTATCCAGATCTAGCGCTTTTTTAAAAGGGAAGTCTGTTACTGAAAAATTAATTATGGAGTTAATTGAACTTGTGCAAGAAGAGATTTCCCCAATAAGTGATGCCCGAGGCACAGAACAATATAAACGATTGTTGTTGTCGCAGTTGATTAAAGCACATTTCATAGAATTTTTTCCATTATTAAAAAAAGAAGTCTTGCTCAGTAATGGGTTAATTGGGCAATAAAATAAACCACAACGAATGAGAAATATTGATTCCTTTACACATACTCGCGGGGAATCTATCTACTTGGATGATATCCCAACTACGATAGGTACTCTATATGGTGTGGTTTTCGGTTCTCCGATTGCCCATGGAAAAATAAAAAGTCTGGTATTAACAGATGCAGAAGCTTCTGAAGGCGTTGTTCGGATTTTTACGCATCTCGATATTCCAGGGATAAATCAAATTGGTGGAATTATTCCTGATGAGCCATTGATGGCAGAGGAGGAAGTACATTTCAACGGAATGCCTATAGCTTTTGTGGTAGCAACATCAACAGAAGCCGCTACTGCTGCATGTAAAAAAATAAAGGTAGAAATAGATCCCCTTCCTGTAATCACAGATCCGAGAGTTGCCAGAGCAAATAATTCATTGATTGTGCCTCCTCGTACTTTTAAAATAGGAGACAGTCAAAATGCTTTCCAAGAATGTAAATATATTTTTGAAGGACTTGCTGAAACTAACGGTCAGGAACATTTGTATATTGAAACTCAAGGAGCTTATGCGCTTCCCGCAGAGAATAATGCCATAAAAGTTTATTCTTCTACTCAGGGGCCTACTGCTGTTCAAAGACATATGGCGGATGTTTTGGGTATCCCAATGCATCGGATAGAGGTTGACGTTACCAGATTAGGTGGTGGATTCGGAGGTAAGGAAGACCAGGCAACTTCATGGGCCGTATTCTGTGGCCTTGCTACATTTCTATTGAAGAAGCCTGTTAAATATGCGCTTCATCGTATGGAAGATATGCGCATGACAGGGAAACGAAATCCTTATTCCTCTGATTTTAAAATAGGCCTGGATGAAAATTTAAAAATTATCGCTTATGAGGCAACCTTTCACCAGAACGCAGGAGCCTCAGCCGATTTGTCTCCCGCTGTTTTGGAAAGAACATTGTTTCATACTACCAATACTTACTACGTTCCGAATGTAACAGCTACTGCATATTCATGTCGTACTAATTTGCCGCCCAATACTGCTTTCAGGGGTTTCGGTGGGCCACAAGGAATGTTTGTAATTGAGGCCGCCATTGCAAAAGCTGCGGAGTCATTAGGTGTTGCTGCAGATGTTATCCAGGAACGCAATCTTTTGCAAACTGGAAATGAATTACCCTTCGGACAAATTGTACAGAGTGAAGCCAGCCCTTGCTGGGAAAAAGCAACTTCCTTGTATGATGTGGAAAACATGAAGATGGAAATTGCAGCATTCAATAATACTAATTCGTTGTATAAAAAAGGACTTTCTTTTATGCCCATCTGTTTTGGGATTTCTTTTACCAAAACACCAATGAACCAGGCAAGAGCGTTAGTACATATATACACAGATGGCAGCGTTAATATTAGTACCGGCGCTGTAGAAATGGGACAAGGCGTGAATACTAAAATGATTCAGGTTGCTTCAACTATTTTCTCTATTCCTGCTTCCCTAATTAAGTTAAATACTACTAATACTTATCGCATTGCTAATACCTCTCCATCTGCTGCAAGTGCTACTGCTGACTTAAACGGAAGAGCTGTAGAAGTGGCTTGTAATGCACTGAAAGAAAGACTTGTAGAAGTTGCTGCGGATACATTGAAATGTGATAAAGGAGATATAGAAATTAAAAATGAAGGTGTTTTTGTTAAAGGCGAATTGTCTTCTATGAATTGGAAAGCGCTTATCATGGCAGGGTATTTAAAACGTATCAGCTTAAGTGAACACGGCCATTATGCAACTCCAGGATTACACTTTGATATGACTAAAGAAAAAGGTCATCCTTTTGCTTATCATGTTTTTGGGACAGCAATTACTACAGTAACGGTTGACTGTATACGTGGAATTTATGATATAGATTCCGTGAAGCTCGTTCACGATTTTGGCTCCAGTATGAATCCTTTGATTGATAAAGGTCAGATTGAAGGCGGTCTAGTACAAGGTATTGGCTGGATGACTATGGAAGAAATTGTTTTTGATGCTGATGGCAGATTGAGAAGCAATGCACTATCCACATATAAAGTCCCCGATATTTATTCAGTGCCTAAAAATATTGATTTGCATTTTCTGGAAACTGATAATGACAACTTGGCTATTTTTAAATCGAAAGCTGTAGGTGAACCTCCGTTGATGTATGGTATTGGAACTTTCTTTGCTTTGCGTAATGCTATAAAAGCATTTAATCCCAATAGTGATGTAGCATTCGCTGCACCAATGACTCCGGAAAAAGTATTGTTAGGTTTATATCATTCAAAAAATGGCTGAAATTAAGAGTATATATAGTAATCGCTGCTGGGTTGACCAGAAACTTCAACCTGCTACCATACATGTTTCGAAGGGGAAGATCATAGCTATTGATTTTTTCGAAAATCCAGATGCATTGAATGTCGGTAACGATATTTTAATGCCTGGAGTAATTGATGCTCATGTTCATGTAAATGAACCGGGTCGTACAGAATGGGAGGGATTCGAAACGGCAACCCAGGCCGCAGCTGCTGGTGGTACTACTACGATTGTTGATATG
>CALQJH020000234.1 GCA_943330835.2 Candidatus Kuenenia stuttgartensis | reverse complement strand
GGGAACAATCCTGACATACTGTATCTGCTAAAGGGTCAATACATTTTACCAGTTTGTTCCATTCAGCATCCGTAGGTACATGCCAACCTGTTGGAGCTAATCCTCTTGCATCATTAACTGCATACCAATTATACAATTTGCCATAAATTGCGCCCATTGTAGGGTCATTGTTATAATAACACCAAGCACCAGTTGTTAACATTTGCCATTGTGCGGGATCTGTAACTTGAGGTATTGCATCACCATTCCTATATCTACTAACATTCAAGTTTTTTGAAGTCCAAGTTTGGTTACAATTTATTACAGATGGATACACATTACCATCAAAATCTGTTACGTTCGGTCCTTGAATATACGTTTGAATGTTATTCCCATTATTATTTGGATTAGGGTTTTGTGTTGAACAACCGATAATAAAACAAATGGCAAATAAGGCTATAATTAGTTTTTGCATATAAAGATTTTGCCAAATGTAAATTATTTTTAAATAAAATCATCTTATCCGTTTCGCATCCCAATTAAAAAGATAAAAACCATTTTGGATATTGCAATATTACGGCAAAGGCCTTTTAACCAATTTGTACTTTTTTCCAATTACAGTCTTTTACACTGCCAATATATCATTCTTATAAAAGTCTAACAGTTTTTGATTGACACAAAATCAAGATGTAAAAACATCCAACCATTACAAATTCTCAAAATAACTGCAGCATAATTCTATTATCTTTGCAAACTAATATTTTGAATATGAAGTGGTTAACCTTATATATTAAATTCCGCCTTTGGATTGGTTTGGTGTTGTTAGCATTGGCCATTTATGTAAACATGCAAACAAGCTTTTGGCCTTCATTTATATTGTATCTGCTGGCGGTAATTTGCATTTTGGGACATTTTTTACTTGGCCCTATGCGTTTAATTCAAGCCGCAATGGAAGCTGGTGATATGGTGGAAGCTAAAAGAATTGTTGACTCTATAAAATTCCCAAGGATTTTAATCAAACCAATCCGTTCTGTTTATTATACTGTTCAAGGTAATCTGGCAATGGTTAATCAAGATTTTGAAGGGGCGGAAACGTTGATGAAAAAGGGTTTGTCATTGGGTGGGTCTTTAACCAAACAGGCCGAAGGTCCAAACTTACTTCAATTGGGCATGTTGAGCATCCAGAAGGGAAACATGAAACAAGGAGAATCTTATATCCGTCAAGCTATTCGGGCAGGATTGCCTGATAGCGAAAATAATGCTGCGGCTTATTTACAACTTTGTTCTATCATGATGAATAAAAGAGAATTCAGAGCCGCAAAAGAATATTTTAGAAAAGCAAAAGGCTTCAAACCTACTACGCCGCAAATTATAGATCAAATCAAACAGATTGAAAAGTATATAACCAGAATGCCGGGTTAGTTTTGATTTGGCAATTATTCCTACTTTTAAAAATTAAAATAGGTCTTCCGCTACCTTAAATCTGTAATCAAAGATTTCTTGAAGTTGCTTTTTTACAAATAAAGAGTGCGCAATATCACCAAGTTTCCAAAAAGGTAATTTATAATGCACAATGTCAGTCATTTCAACACCTTCAGCGGTTTCTCTGAAATGATGCTGGTGATGCCACATGGTATAAGGACCAAAACGCTGCTCATCAATAAAGTATTTCTTATCTATTACCTGTGTAATTTCAGTCATCCAATATAAAGGAATTCCCAGGATCGGTTTTACCTTATATTCTATAATCTGTCCGGCATACATTTTTTCTCCGTGATGCTTGGAGACAATTTCAAACCCCAATTTTGAAGGCGTGATTTTCTGAAGATTTTTGGGACTGCTGAAAAAATCCCAGGCTTGGTCCATACTTATTTTTAAAACCTGAACGGTTTTTATACTATAAACTTTACTCATAGATTTAAAACAATTGTTCGGTGAAATTGTTCGGCTGTTCTGTTGTCAATTTTTAGCGAATAAACAGCAAGAGCAATCAAAGAATTCAACTTTAAAATATTATATCTTTGAAAGATGCCCACATATAAAGATAAACTCCAGGAAACTTTCAATAAAGAATATCAAAAATTAAATGACCAGCAACGTAAAGCTGTTGATACTATTGAAGGTCCAGTTATGGTTATCGCAGGTCCCGGCACAGGAAAAACGCAAATTCTCGCAAGTAGAATCGGAAAGATTTTATTAGAGACAGATGCCAATCCCAATAATATTCTTTGTCTTACTTACACCGACGCAGGAGTGGTGGCTATGCGTAAAAGATTGCTACAATTTATTGGACCCGATGCCTACAAAGTAAATATTTATACTTTTCATGCTTTTTGTAATGATGTTATTCAGGATAATTTATCTCATTTTGAAAAGACAACTCTTGATGCGATAACAGAACTGGAAAAAATTCAATTGTATAAAGAATTGATTGACACACTTCCTAAAAATCATTTGCTAAAAAGATATCGTGGCGATGTGTACTTTGAAGTAAAAGGATTGCAAGCGCTCTTCAGCACAATGAAGAAAGAAGGATGGACACCGGCATTTTTAAATGAAAGAATTGATGCGTATTTAAAAGAACTTCCTAATGATGAGGAATTTCTTTATAAAAAATCGTCTGCTGGAAAATATAACAAAGGCGACTTGAAACCCTTGTATTACGAAGAGGTTGAAAAAACTGAAAAACTTCGCGCAGCTGTAAATGAATTTGATCGGTTCAAAGACATGATGTCTAAAAAAAACAGGTACGATTTTGAAGATATGATTAATTGGGTGATAAAAGCTTTTGAAGAAAATGCAAATCTGTTAGCCAATTACCAAGAAAAATTTCAGTACGTTTTGGTAGATGAATACCAGGATACAAGCGGCACACAAAACAAATTGGTTCAATTGTTAATCAACTATTGGACGACGCCAAATGTTTTTGTGGTAGGCGATGACGACCAAAGTGTTTTTCGTTTTCAAGGAGCGAATGTTGAAAACATGCTTCAGTTTGCCACCACCTACAAAGACGATTTATTAAAAATTGTACTTACGAATAACTATCGTTCTACACAACCCATTCTTGAT
>CALQJH020000233.1 GCA_943330835.2 Candidatus Kuenenia stuttgartensis | reverse complement strand
CAGAAAATGAAAAAGACTGCAGAAGACTATTTGGGTCATGAAGTAAATGAAGCGGTAATTACTGTTCCTGCTTATTTTAATGATGCTCAACGCCAGGCAACTAAAGAAGCCGGAGAGATTGCAGGATTGAATGTAAGAAGGATCGTAAATGAACCAACAGCTGCGGCTTTGGCTTATGGAATGGATAAAAAAGGACAAGATCAAAAGATTGCTGTATTTGATTTAGGTGGGGGTACTTTTGATATTTCTGTTTTGGAATTGGGTGATGGTGTATTTGAAGTAAAATCAACAAATGGTGACACGCATCTTGGTGGTGATGATTTTGATAAAGTAATCATGGATTGGTTGGCAGATGAATTTAAGGCTGATGAAGCGATCGACCTTCGTAAAGATCCAATGGCTTTACAACGTTTGAAAGAAGCTGCAGAAAAAGCAAAAGTAGAATTGTCTTCTTCATCTGAAACTGAAATCAATCTTCCATATGTAACTGCGGTTGATGGTGTTCCAAAGCATTTGGTGAAGAAATTAACACGTGCAAAATTTGAATCATTAGCAGATAAATTATTTGAGCGTTGCCTTAAACCATGTGAAGCTGCATTGAAAGATGCAGGCATTAGTACTTCTCAAATTGACGAAGTGATATTGGTTGGTGGCAGCAGTCGTATTCCTAAAATTCAGGAAATCGTAGAAAAATTCTTTGGAAAGAAACCAAACAAGAGTGTGAATCCTGATGAAGTGGTTGCAATTGGCGCAGGAATTCAGGGTGCTGTTCTTACCGGAGAAGTAAAAGATGTATTGTTATTGGATGTTACTCCTTTAAGTTTGGGTATTGAAACGATGGGTGGTGTAATGACCAGATTGATTGAAAGTAATACAACCATTCCAACAAAAAAATCAGAAGTATTCAGTACAGCAAGTGATAACCAGCCAGGTGTTCAAATTCATGTTATGCAAGGGGAGCGTCCAATGGCTAATCAAAATAAGAGCTTGGGCATGTTTAATCTTGATGGGATTCCACCTGCACCTCGTGGCGTTCCTCAAGTAGAAGTAACTTTCGATATTGATGCTAATGGCATTTTGCATGTAAGTGCAAAAGATAAAGGAACAGGAAAAGAACAAAAAATTCGTATTGAAGCAGGTAGTGGATTAAGCAAAGAAGAAATTGAAAAAATGAAGAATGATGCTAAAGCAAACGAGGCTTCTGATAAAGCTGAACGTGAAAAAGTAGACAAAGTGAATCAAGCCGATAGTTTAATTTTTCAAACCGAAAAGCAATTGAAAGAATACGGCGAAAAAATTTCAGCTGATAAAAAGGCGCCGATTGAAGCTTCATTAGAAAAATTAAAAGAAGCTCACAAAATTCAAGATGTTACTGCAATCGATGCAGCCATGAATGAAATGAACACAGCATGGACAGCAGCAAGTGAGGAAATGTATAAAGCCACACAAGAGGCTGGTGCGCAAAATGGTGCTGATGCAACAGGAGAACAAAATGCAAACTCATCATCAGAAAATGTTACTGATGCAGAGTTTGAAGAAGTGAAGTAAAGGCTTCTTAATTATTTATAAAAATCTAACCGCAGTTTTAATCGCTGCGGTTTTTTTATACAGGATCGGTTATGTTGTCATAATGTATCGCTACGAATCACAAAAAGGCCCCGACAAATCAGGGCCTTTTAATATTTTAGAAGGAGATTTTTTTACATCAAATCCATTGCCATTGCAAAAAAAGTAACATTGAAAGGGAGTATCATAGAGCAGTAACCCCCACCGACATTATACACTTCAAAAAATGCAGCAATTGAAGCTAAAAATAATATCCAATATAAAACTCTTGATTTTTTCTTAGTTGTTTCCATTTTTTTGAATTTATGCAAATATAGGGTAGAAAATAAAAACCTTAAAATTTTTATCAGATTGATTTTTTGTATTTAATATGGTGCAATCGAGAGGAAATCATTCTTTTGTATTAATATTGATTCATGAACAAAATGAAAGTTTCTTATAAAAAAGTAGCGTTCCCCTTTAAATATCCTTTTACTATTTCAAAAGCAACAAAAACGCATCAGCCTGCTTTACTAATTGAGCTTGATTATTTTGGCATCAAAGGCTATGGCGAAGCACCTGCAATAACTTACTATAACATTACAGTAGAGGAGATGATAAGTGATTTGGAAAGCAAGAAAGAATTGCTAGAAAAATTTTCATTTTCTGATCCTGAAAGGTATTGGCATTATTTACATCATTTGTTTCCTAATAATCCCTTTTTGGTTTGTGCTTTGGATATGGCGGGATGGGATATTTATGGCAAAATGAAGAAAAAGCCCTTGTATCAATTATGGAATTTGGATCCTTTAACCGCTCCATTAACTGATTTTACGATTGGGATTGATGATCTTGAAGTAATGATTAAAAAAATGGAAGAAAGACCGTGGCCTATTTATAAGATTAAAGTGGGATTTGAGGATGATATTCGCAATATTGCAATATTACGGCAACATACTAATGCAATTTTTAGAGTGGACGTAAATGCTGCATGGGACTTAAAAACTGCCCTAATTAAAATTCCTCTCTTAAAAGAGTTAGGCGTTGAATTTGTTGAACAGCCGTTAGCAAAAGATAACTGGGAAGGCATGAAAATATTATACGAAAAATCACCATTACCAATTATTGCAGATGAAGCTTGTGTATTTGAATCTGACGTGGAAAAATGTTACCAGTTTTTTCACGGCATCAATATCAAACTCACGAAATGTAGCGGTATTACGCCTGCAAGAAGAATGATACAAAATGCAAGGTCACTTGGGATGAAAGTGATGGTGGGATGTATGAATGAGTCTTCTGTTGGTACTGCTGCTATTGCGCAATTGGCGCCGATGCTTGATTATGTAGATATGGATGGCACGCTTCTTCAAACGGAAAAAAATGGAGAAGGTGTTGATTTTGATTTTGGAAAGATTATTTATAACGATAAACCTGGGTTAGGGGTGGAGGTTGATTGGTTGATTGGTTGATTGGTTGATTGGTTGATTGGTTGATTGGTTGATTGGTTGATT
>CALQJH020000232.1 GCA_943330835.2 Candidatus Kuenenia stuttgartensis | reverse complement strand
TGGTTTTGATGAACCCTTGCACAAATGGTTTGATATTAAAATTCCTAAGACCAGTATTCCTTCAGATTTCATATTGAATACTTTATCTGCAGATGAAATGCTCGAATATAAACCCACTACAAAATTGGTATTCATTGGCAATATGCCTTCAATAGAAATAATTGCCAAATCAAAAAAAGGCAGCCATTGGGAATTGGCTTCATTGACTTTTGAAACCAAAAAAGCTACCGTTAATATTAAAGTTGATAAATCTCCCGGAGAGTGGTTGTATCAATTATTGTCATCTCTCGCTATTGAAAAAGAACAATTACTAACGATGAATGAAGTGCAGGAAAGTTATGCTGCTGCTGGTTTGGAAGATTTTGAATTGTTTTGGGATAATAAGCCTGTTAACCAATTGAATAAAGTGGGGTTGTTGTTGTTATAAAATATTTGGTGGTCAATGGTATGGGCAGAACTACAGCATTCGAAAAATAAAGGAAATCTATTATTTCAATAACTTCAAATCAGGCTGAGCATATTTATATACCTTGAAATAAATGGTAGTCTTCGTTTGATTCACGCCTTCTATCTTACTGATTTCATTTACAAAATCAACCAGGTGGTTATTATCTCTACACATCACGTCTACTTCCAAATCATAATCGCCTGAAGTCATGGCTAAAAAACTCACTTCGGGAAGTTCTGCAATATTTTGAGCTACTTTTTCTTTGAATGTGGCAGGTCTTACAAAAATAGCAATATGCGCATAACATCGAAATCCAACTTTATCAGGGTTTACACGACCGATGATATTAACGGTCCCTTCTTCGATCATTTTATTAAATCTGGTTCTTACCGTGCCAATCGAAACCTTTAATTTTTCCGCAATAACGGTAAACGACATTCTTCCATCTTTTTGTAAAAAAGAAAGGATTTCAAAATCCAAACTATCTAAGGTAAATGGTAAATTATTGCTCATTTTAAAAAAAGGTAAAAAGTCACTAAAAAGTAAAATTAATACTATATTTATGCATAAAAATAAATTATTTTCATTTTTTCGTTTAAAAACTAAAAAATCTATACTTAACTACGTTGTATGAAATACGCTCCAACTCAAAACTTTGTCAACGGAAAATTCGTTGACGCTTCTTCAGAAAAATCATTAGATGTTATCTCGCCAATAGACGGAAAATTGCTTTCAAAAGTGCCGATGTCTACTGCAAAAGATTTAGACCAGGCAGTGGCTGCGGCAAAGGCTGCTTTTCCATCCTGGAGTAAAACGCCTATAAAAGAAAGAGTACAAGTCTTTTTTAGATATAAAACTTTATTAGAAAAACACCTTAAAGAATTGTCTGAATTGTGTAGCGAGGAAAACGGAAAAACTTACGGTGAGTCGGTTGCAGAAATAGAAAAATGTATTGAGTTGACAGAATTTGCCACTTCATTGCCTCAATTGATAACTGGTGAAATTTTGGAAGTAAGTCGCGGTGTGGAATGTCGTACAGAGCATGTAGCCCTTGGCGTTGTAGCATCAATTGTTCCTTTCAATTTTCCGAGTATGGTGCCAAACTGGACGATACCAAATGCTTTGGCATTGGGGAATTGCATGATTTTAAAACCTTCTGAAAAAGTGCCTTTGAGTTGTGCAAAGATTGCGCTGTTGTTGAAAGAAGCAGGTTTGCCAGATGGCGTATTTAATATTGTGAATGGTGATGTAGCTATTGTGGAAGCGATTTGCGATCATCCAGATATTGAAGCTGTTTCTTTTGTTGGCTCCACTAAAGTGGCAAAGATTGTTTATCAAAGATCAACTTCAAATTATAAAAGATGTTTGGCTTTGGGCGGTGCAAAAAATCACTTAATGGTTTTACCAGATGCCATTCCAGGGATGACGGCACAGAATGTTGCAGCATCAATGAGTGGTTGTGCAGGACAAAGATGTATGGCAGCAAGTGCGATGGTTGGCGTTGGAAATGTTGACCATATTGTTGAAAAGATTTGTGAAGAAGCAAGAAAAATTGTTCCCGGAGAAAACTTAGGCGCAGTTATTAATAAAGAATCTCAAGAACGTATTGAAAGATATATTACTGAAGCTGAAAAGCAAGGTGCTAAAATTTTAGTGGATGGCAGAAATACAAAAGTTGCAGGTAAAGAAAATGGAACTTATGTAGGTCCTACTGTAATAGATCATGTAACACCGGAAATGTCTGTTGCTACAGAAGAAATTTTCGGTCCGGTAATCAGCATCATCCGTACGAATACGTTAGATGAAGCTTTGGCAATTGAAAATAAAAATCCTTATGGAAACGCTGCAAGTGTATTTACACAAAGCGGAGCTATGGCAAGGTACATTATCGACAAAGCCAGCGCAGGAATGATTGGTGTTAACGTAGGTGTTCCTGTGCCAAGAGAACCCTTTTCTTTTGGTGGTTGGAATGAAAGTAAATTCGGCGTTGGAGATATTACAGGAAAGAGTTCGATTGAATTCTGGACTAAGCTGAAAAAGAGTACAACCAAGTGGAATCCTGAAGCTGGGGTGAATTGGATGAGTTAGGAGTGAAAATTGAAATAAGTAAATTGGTTTCACGCAAGGCTCGCAAAGTAGCAAAGTGAACAACCTTAACTATTAAACCTTAACCCATTAAACTTTTTAAATCAACTAATCATCTATTTAACAAACCACAAACCACAAACAATAAACAATAAACATGTCTGAATCAAAGGAAGTCGTACAGCAAAATTTAGATTATACTTTATTTTCCTGGAGCAAACAAAAAGGTCAAAATCCAATAGCAGTAAAGCGCGCAGAAGGTGTTTATTTATATGATTATGATGACAATCGCATCATTGATTTTTCTTCGGGATTAATGAATGTAAATATTGGTCATGGTAACCAGCGTATAACCGATGCTGTTGTGAAGCAAATGCAGGAAGTGAGTTACGTTACACCAAGTTGTGTAACAAAAGTTAGAGGAGAGCTGGGGAAAAAATTAGCAGAAATTTGTCCAGGCGATTTAAACAAAGCATTCTTTACTTTATGTGGTGCAACATCAATTGAAAATGGAATTAAACTGGCAAGGCATTATACAGGAAGA
>CALQJH020000231.1 GCA_943330835.2 Candidatus Kuenenia stuttgartensis | reverse complement strand
GGTGGTGGCGGTGGTGGCGGTGGTGGTTCGTCTTTTTTAATTTCCGCCATTTGTGTATCTACCACATCTATGGTGCTTTTGTTTTTGTACTTATCAATAATGTTTGCAAATACTGCTCCAAGAAATATCAATAGCAATAATGCGCCAGTAAAAATCAACGCTTTTTTTAATCTTAAATTATAGTTTCTCCTTAAATCATAAGCTCCGTATGATTTATTCCTGCCATCAAAAATGATGTCAAGTAAATCGGCGTTTAAAATTTTATTTACATCCATAATAATCTGTTTGTTTGTTTAGATCGGAATTTTAAATAATTATTTCTCAAATTATTTTATACCATTCGCTTCCTCTGTTTTTCTAATTAACAACTCTTCTGTTGCGGTCATATCTACTTCTGCATAATGACCAGGAGGAACTGCACAAATACTCATCTCATCAAGAATATCGATAGCATTTTTGAAGGTTGATTGCTTATCAGATTTGATAATATACATCAAGTCGTCAATGTTGGTAGCCTTCTTTTTTGTAACGATTAAATCTCTGATTTGTTTGAATGTGGTGCTCTTGAATTGCTCACTGAGTTTATCTACTTCCAACTGACCATAATAATAATATACTTGATCTCCTTTGCCCAATAAGATAGTCATCGCACCAGAGTTCTTTACTTTCATTACCTGAGTGGAATCATCTTTTGGTTCATTCATATTCATAGCCGTAGACTGGCTCATTGTTGTAGTGAATACAAAGAACGTAATAAGCAGAAATCCCAAATCAACCATTGGAGTTAAATCAACTCTGGTAGATAATTTCTTTGCTTTTTTTACGCCGGGTCCTTTCTTATGATGTCCGCCACCCGACGAAGTATCCATTTCTGCCATATCGGTATGTTTATTTTAATTAATTAATTGGCTTTCGGTGGATTTAAATACAATTCAGAACCAACAGGAACAGCTTCGCCATTCGTAACAATTCTAAATTTATAAATCTCATTTTTCTTGAAAGCTTGTTTGATATTTTTAAATGTTGGATAAAGCGCTTCATTATCTCCTTTAACAAGCAGCATTTCCTGCAACTTACGTTGATCAGTACCCGCATATACATTAGATATACTTTTCACCCAATCAATCATTTCATTTCTTGAACTGTCTGTAGGAATCCCCGGCATTTTATTAGCAGGGATTTCTGATATTAATGATAATGAACTTTTTATTTGATTCAATGGCAATCCAATGAAAGGCGATTTTTCCCATTTCTTTAATTCTGCAGGAGAAAGATTCAAGCCCTTTGTCAAGTTGATATTACTGAGAATATCTGCTTTTTTTGTCTCATCTCCCAACATGATAAAAGCTCTGCCATCTTTAGTCAATGTGATTAATATTGATTTGTCTGGAGCCGCTTTAGCAGAAATAGAACTCGGTGGTGCAACCGAAAGCACTTCTGGTGGTTTTTGTTTTGTTGCCAGAATGAAAAAAGACAACAATAAAAACGCCACATCACACATCGCAGTCATATCGATAGTCGTGCTCTTCCGTGGTATTTTTACTTTAGGCATATGATGAAATTATTTTTTTGATGTTACTTTAAAATACTTATTTCGTTCGCTTACAAAGATTATTTGTATTGAGAAGCAAATGATTGTGTTAAAGTAAATCCTGACTCATCAATACCATAAGTAATCCCATCAATCTTTGTGGTGAAAATATTATAAAATACAATAGCAAATGCTGAAGTACCAATTCCCAAAGCTGTATTATACAAAGCCTCAGAAATCCCAACAGAAAGTTTACTTGCTGCTGCACCGCCACCGCTATCTTCTCCTAAAGCCGAGAAAGAACGAATCATCCCTAATACAGTTCCTAATAACCCCATTAACGTAGCAATAGAAGCAATTGTAGACAAGAAAACTAAGTTCTTCTCCAGCATGGGCAATTCCAATGAAGTAGCTTCTTCCACTTCTTTTTGAATAGCCATAACTTTTTGTTCTGTGCTTAATTGATTATCAGTAATCATTTCTTTGTAGCGACGTAATCCTGCTTTCATTACATTCCCAACAGAACCTTTTTGTTTGTCGCATTCTGCCAAAGCAGCATCAACATTTTTATTAGCTAAATGAAATTGTACTTTACGAACAAAATCAGCATTGCTTCCTGTTCCATTTGCTTTTTTGATCGTCATGTATCTTTCAACAACAAAAGTGATCATGGTTAAAAAAGTTCCAATTAGAATCGGTACAATAATACCTCCTAAATACATTTTACTCAAAGCAGTTTTTGGCCCTTCTCTTTCAGGCCAGAATCCACTATTTTCACTTCCTACGTTAAAATTGGACCCTGCGCCCAAAATAAATCTCCAAATGATGTAACCAGCTAGTACACATACAATTGGTGCTAGCAATGAAATCATGCTATTGAGTTTGTTTTCTTGTACTGAATTTGCAGTTGATTTTGTTTCTGCCATAACAATCTGATTTTAATGAGTTAAGTTTTAATTTTTATTGATAATGAAATTGCAAATTAATGACCTGAGTCATAGGTTTTTACAACGAGGCAACAAGTTAATAAAAAAAACTTAGCTATGAATAGTTTAACTTAAATTTTCAATTTGTTAACACTAAATGAGGGCTTTTTGAGGAAAAAATTATTCATAACGCAAGGCGACAATCGGATCCAGTTTTGAAGCTTTGTATGCAGGGTAAGAACCCGCCAGTAATCCAACCACAAAACAAACGAAAATGCCTGCAATCACCCAGGCCCATGGGATTACAAATCCTGTATGTAGTAAAATAGCAACCAGATTACCCAATAATACACCAGAAATAATGCCTGCAACAGCTCCCATTAGGCTAATGATGATGGATTCAAACAGAAATTGTGCCCGAATGGTTTTCCGGGTAGCTCCTAATGCTTTCGCTAATCCAATCTCTTTCGTTCGTTCATTCACTGCCACTAACATAATATTCATTAAGCCAATCGCTGCGCCTATTAATGTAATAAATGCGATCCCAATGGTACCCTTTTCAAGAAAACCTAAATTGGTGAGTAAACTCTCCGCGATACTGTCACTTTTGTCTATAAAAAAATTATCCGCATCTTTTAT
>CALQJH020000230.1 GCA_943330835.2 Candidatus Kuenenia stuttgartensis | reverse complement strand
TTCAGATCTTGCAAATTGGGCAGCAACGATACCGTATGAAATTTTGACTAACATTTCACAAAGGGTTAAAAGAGTCTATTTTGAAGAGTAAATCATTCCTATCTTTGAATATAAGTATGAAAAAACTACATGTTATAATCATTATTCTACTCATTGTTGTTGCCGATCAGGCATTGAAGTTTTATGTAAAGTCTAATTTTTATCTCAATACATCAAGGCCAGTTTTTGGCGATTGGTTCCATCTTTATTTTGTAGAAAATCCTGGCATGGCTTATGGCTGGAAGTTCGGCGGCAATTGGGGAAAATTAGCCTTGACTGTTTTCAGAATGGGCGCCGTTATTTTTGGCGTTTTTTATCTGGGTAAAATTATCAAAGAGAAACAACACAAGGGTTTTATTTTTTGTGCAGCATTAATTTTTGCAGGGGCATTGGGAAATTTAATCGACAGTTGTTTTTATGGGATGATTTTCGACAAAGGCATGGTCTTTAATCCACAATTCAAAGAGTATTTTGGCTATGAGGGTTTAGCCGTTCTTTCGAAAAAAGGCTATGGTGCTTTTTTGCATGGAAATGTCGTGGATATGCTTTATTTCCCGGTTCTAAAAGGACATTTTCCTTCTTGGATGCCACTCTGGGGCGGAGAAGATTTTGAATTCTTCAGGCCAATATTCAATATAGCAGATGCTTCCATTAGTGGAGGCGTAATTAGTATACTCGTTTTTCAAAAAAAGTTTTTCAATAATAATCATCTCGAACAGCCTGCTGATAACAATCAGATGGTTGATAATTAAATTGCAGTAGCAAAAAAAAGCTTTTTAGTATGATATAACAAGAGCATTAAACTCGATCATAACCGAGAATAATCATAAAGGTTATTGCATGTCACAAAAGTGAAAAAAGTAAAATACACACACATGAAAAAAGTCATCAACGTTACCCTCTCGTTTTTATTAATCCTGATTTTTATCTCTTGTCAAAAAGAACTTCATTTTGATGAGTTGCCTTCATCTGAGGGAACACTTAAAACAGATTCAGCTGGAATTAATTGCCTGCCTATGACTATCCAGGGAAGATATAAAGTAGATTCAACTCTTGGAAATGGTAATTATATTGAAGTGACTGTAAATGTTACCCAAACAGGAGATTACGCTATACAATCTCCAAATTCAGATGGTTTTTATTTTGAAGGAACAGGTACATTCTCGACAACAGGAATTAAAACAGTTAGAATTTATGGCTTCGGAATACCATCAACTGCAGGGTTACACCAAATCCATATTTCATACAACAGCAGTACTTGTATTGTTGATTTAAATGTAGAACCTGTAACTCCTGTTCAAAATGCTATTTTTACTTTAGGTGGAGCAACGAATACCTGTTCGGGATTTTCACTTTCTGGAAGTTACAATGTTGGCTTGCCACTCAACAGCAGTAACACACTAACGGTGAATATTAACGTTACCGCCCCAGGTCCTTATTCTATTCATTCAGATACTTCAAATGGGGTCAGTTTTTCTGCATCAGGTACACTTTCATTAAGTAGTACACAAATTGTTTTGGTTGGGTCAGGAATACCAATAGGGACTGGTACAAATAATTACAGCTTACATGCCACAACTGGAGATTGCACTTTTTCTGTAACATGCTTTGGACCGGCGGCTTATACGATTGGGGCAACGGCTGGAACTTGTACAGGCGCTATTCCTCAGGGCACTTATGTTGCGAGTATACCAACTGATATTTCAGATTCAGTTGTTGTTGCTGTGAATGCAACTTCTATAGGGTATTATACCATAGCCACTGATACCGTAAATGGGGTAGTGTTTTCTTATAGTGGTAATTTTACAACAACAGGCCCACATAATGTTACCTTACATGCAAGTGGCACACCAATATTAGCATCACCTTATCCTTTTGAATACCATGTAAGTAGTTTTGCAGGTGCATCTTCGTGCAGTTTTACTGTAAATGTAGCTGGAGATTATATCGTTTGTGAAATCAATGGCCAGCCAACAAGATTGTATTTCAATATGGGTACAGGTGTAACAGATCCAACAGCGTCGGCAGGGTTTTCGGGGATTGCTGGATTCCCCATGTTATCAATAGATGGTTATGCATCATTGTCTTCCAATCTTCCAACTTTTCATATTCAATTGAATAATGGAGGCCCTATTAATGACAACACAACATATACAACTGTATCGGTGCCGTCGAACGGATTTATAAGCTGCGATTATTTAGATGCTGCAAATACTAGTTACTCCATTGCGCCAAATCCAACACCTACAACACCATCTTTTACCTTGAATATCACTACTATTCAGGGGAGATGCCGTGGTACATTCTCAGGAACCTTGCAAAATGGATCTGGCTCAAGTGTGCTTACCATTACAAATGGGATGTTCGATGTTCGATTCAGATAAATAAAAAAAATCAGTCTATAAAAAATCCCTTCTCGTAAAAAGAGGGGATTTTTTATGAAAGGAAATCTGCTTATATTTTTCCAACCATATTCGCTGGAATTACCCATTGGTCAAATTCTTCAGCGGTTAAATAATTTAATTTCACAGCCATCTCTTTTAAGGTAGTGCCTTCTTTATGTGCTTTTTGAGCTATTTCAGCAGCTTTGTAATAGCCGATTTTTGTATTTAGTGCTGTAACGAGCATTAAGGAATTGTCTACATGCTTTTTGATATTGCTTTCTATAGGTTCAATTCCAATGGCACATTTATCATTAAAGGAAACACAGCCATCACCAATCAATCTTGCACTGTGTAAAAAGTTATAAATCATCACGGGTTTAAAAACATTCAATTCAAAATGCCCGTTGCTTCCGCCAATTCCAATCGTAACATCATTACCCATCACCTGTGCTGCAATCATAGTGATCGCTTCGCATTGTGTAGGGTTAACTTTTCCTGGCATAATGGAAGAGCCTGGTTCATTATCTGGAATATACAATTCTCCAATGCCGCTTCTTGGTCCTGAAGATAGCATCCGGATGTCATTTGCAATTTTCATTAAACTAACTGCAACAGTTTTTAATGCGCCATGTGCTTCCACAATCGCATCATGTGCAGCAAGTGCTTCAAATTTATTTTCAGCT
>CALQJH020000229.1 GCA_943330835.2 Candidatus Kuenenia stuttgartensis | reverse complement strand
CAATTGGATGTCGATGCTCAGAACCTATTAATCAGTTACGATTGGCCGGGAAACATCAGACAATTAAAAAATATTACCGAACAAATCTGCGTTTTAGAAGCTGATAATAGCCCTATTTCGCCGGAAATATTAAACATGTATCTGCCTCAATCGGATAAAAATTTACCCTTGGCATTCGGATCTTCCGATGGAGTATCATCTCAGGGCATGAGCGAAAGAGATATATTCTACAAGTTTTTAATTGACATGAAAAAAGATGTCAGCGACTTAAAAAGAATTGTGGTTGGATTGGTTGAAAACAGTACAAACCGCGATGAGTTTATTCAAAATAATAAGGAAGATATTAAGCATGTTTTATACAATGAAAATTATTATGGTGACACCTATGATAAACCGGTAATTATACCAAGCAACAACAATGCGCCTCCAATTATTAGAAGCAATGTTATAGATGTTCAGCCTTTTGATGACCATGAGCAAGAAAGTTTAACCATTGCAGACCAAGAATTGGACATGATAAAGAGGGCTTTGCAAAGAAATAAAGGTAAACGCAATAAAGCAGCTAAGGAGTTAGGGATATCTGAGAGGACTTTATATAGGAAGATTAAACAGTATAATTTAGAATCTATTTAATGGTGAAACTTAAATTATCTATATGGATGTTGTGTTTTTTGCTTGTAATTAGCGGATGTAAGTCTTGCAGTTACAGTCTTTCTGGGATTAACATTCCTGCAGATGTTCAGAATATCAGTATACAGTATTTTGCAAATCAGGCATCTTATGTAAACCCAAGTTTGAGTCAGAAATTTACCGAGCAACTAAAGGATAAATTTATTAGAGAAACTTCTTTGGCAATTGTAAGTCCTGAAGGTGATTTTAAGATTTCAGGCTTTATTACAGAGTATAAAACAGAATCGGTAGCGAGTAGCAGCAATACGGGATCTTTGAAGAATAGGTTTACCATGACTGTAAAAGTTATTTTTGAATGTCCTAAACATAAAGACATGAACTTTACAGAATCTATTAGTAAATTTCAGGAGTTTGATGCTAGTGAAACATTTCAATCAATTGAAAGTAGACTTTCCGAGGATGTAAGTACCCAAATTATTCAAGAGATATTTAATAAAGTGGCTTTAAAGTGGTAATCAAATGAATCAAGAAAGGTTAAATGAAATATATCGAAATCCTGTCACTATTAACAACAGTGATGTTGATGATTTAAGGCAATTGGCCAAAGATTACCCATATTTCTCTAAACCATTTGAAATTTTAGCTAGGTATTATTATCAAACCAACCACTATAGGTTGGAGGAAATGCTTAGGCAAGCTGCAATAAGGGTTCGCGATAGAAAATTGCTTTATGAGTTCATACATTCAGAGATTCCTCAAGCACAAGAAATAAAAACAGAAAACATAGTAGAACCAGAGGAAAGACAAGTTTCCATAATTGAAACGTCTGAACCTGAAGACACAAAATTGGGTTTAGAGGCGTTCTTGTCAGAGCTAGAAGTTGCGCCTCAAGCTGAAGAATTAGAGACAAAGGAGGAACTTGAGTTAGGATCAGATGAAACAGTAGAAACACCATTTGAATTTGAAGGCACATTTAAACTTCATGAAACGGTAAATACTCCAGAAGAGCAAGATATAATTGGGGAAGAAATAGCAACAGAGTTTTCATTTACAAAGTCTTTTGTGCAAAACGAAACAGCGGATGAAAGTCAGCTTCCGGAAGTTGAGGATGAAGTTGTTTCAGTTGAAAGTGAATTGGAGACGGAGGAAGAACAGACTATTAAATTAATAACTGAAGAAGAAACAGAGGAAGAAATAGCAATAGAGGATCTAGGTAAAGAAGAAGAAATAGAATCAATATCTGAAAATACAGAGTTAGAAAAAGAGACGCTTGAGGTTTCAAATAAAAGCTCAGAACTTGATTTGAGGAAATATCCTGTATACAGCATTGAGACATTTGTTCCTCAAACGGAAGAGCAAGCATCAACTGAAACAGATTCTTCTAAGGATTTCTTCTCTTGGCTTAAAAACCCTAAACATACTGAAGAAACTCCTCAAGTAATAGAAGAACTTGAAGAAGAAATTGCTATTGAACCTAATGAAAAGGTAACAAAATCCTTAGATATTATAGAGAAGTTCATATCTATAAATCCTCAAATTAGTAGACCTAAGAAAGAGTTTTTCAGTCCTGAGAACATGGCAAAAAGAAGTGAAGTGCTTGATTTAGAGTTTGTTTCAGAAACATTGGCGGAAATCTATTACCAGCAAGGAAACTTTGACTTTGCCATTAAAGCCTACGAAAAATTAAGTTTGCAAAATCCATCAAAACAATCGTTCTTTGCAGACCTTATCGATAAAATCAAAAAAGAAAGGAAATAACTATGTTAAGTATTATATTAATTATCGGAATCATAGCAGCAGCCCTAATGATCGTTATAGTTTTAATTCAAAACCCTAAAGGTGGTGGATTAGCGGCTAACTTTTCTTCAAGTAACCAAATTTTCGGTGTTCAAAGAACATCTGAAGGTGTAGAAAAACTAACTTGGATTTTTGCTGCATTAATTTTGTTTGTATCACTTGCTGCAAGTTCATACAACGGACAGAAATCTGCAAAAGGTGAGGTAACTTCAGATCCTAAAATGAAGGAATTGATGGATGCTCCAGCACAAAAGACTACGCCAGCCCCAGCTGTTAAGTAATTAATTTATTTTATTCTTGATAGGTGCCAGTTGCCTATTTAATGGCAAATGCCAATCCTACTTTTATATTTTTTGTAAAGAGCTGACCTCCTAGTATACCTGCTTTATCAAATTGCTTAAAGCTAAAATCAGGTTGAAGGTTAATTCCTATTCTGCCTTTCAGTAAAAACGAGAAATTGTTTTGAAGATAAATTTGGGTTCCTTTTGTGTTTTTATTGGAATAAAGTGCATCAACTATCATGTAATCATACCCACCAAGTGTGGTATAGGTTAACCAATCTTTAATTTTAATTTTTATTCCAACCACCATCCCAAGGCTTGCCGCATCTATAATATTTTTAGCTTTTTGCAAGGGTGAGCTATAAAATGTTCTCGAGTCTAAATTTATCCCAAGGCCT
>CALQJH020000228.1 GCA_943330835.2 Candidatus Kuenenia stuttgartensis | reverse complement strand
TTAGAAATAGCTTCAGGAGCAAATATCACTGCGTTGACCGATTTCAAAATAAACAAGGATTTGTTGTTGAATGGAACAATAAATGATGGAGGAAATATAATCTCAATTTATGGTTCAATAATTGGTTCGGGTTTGCATACGGGTACAGGGAAAATATCAATGTTCGGATCTTCGAAAAGTATAATAGGTGGCACCAGAATTAATAATATTGAAATTGCATCAGGCGCTTCAATTTCTCCAACACCTCCTGCTGTCGGTTGCTCGGCTTTTATTTCTGGAACACTAAGCATGAATGGAAATAATTTAGGGGTAGATACAGGAAATATCTTAACCATGAAAAATGGATCCAGAATCATTAGAAAATCAGGGAATCTTAATTTAAATGGCGGTTCAGTAAAAATTGGAGAAGATTCGAGTGATGTCATTCAGGTTGTTATCCAAGGTGTTTTAGCTTCTTCTAATGAATTGCCTTCATCTCATGTTGGTAATATAGACTTAACTATTGATGCTGGGGCTACAGATAGTTTATCTAACAATAAATTTGTTCGCAAACTAATTTTAAATGAAGCTAGTAGTTTGAATGTCGCAAAAGATAACTCTGGCAACATCAATTCCTATAGTTTAAAAGTAGCTGATACAGTAAATGTATTAGGTAATTCAACTCTAATAGATGCCGAGCTGAAAGTATTAGGTACATTATATTTTGGAGGTACAGCTAAAACCTTAACTACAAATGATAAGCTTACCATCGTGTCAACGGCAACTGCAACGGCTAGGGTAGCTGAAATTAATAATTCTAACACAATTAACGGACGTGCATCAGTTGAGCGTTTTATCCAGAATAAAAAAGCATGGCGGTTGTTATTTATGCCCACAAAGCATGATTATCAAACGATAAAAGAGGCTTGGCAAGAAGGAGCAAATGATTCGTCTTATAAGCCTTCAGGGTATGGTATACAAATCACAGGAGGATCATCAACTGCATGGTCCGATAGTGGATTTGATAAACAAACTTCCACACCATCTGTTAAAACATATAATCCAGCTTCAAATAATTGGGAAGGAATTCCTTCAACCCATGTTCGTTTTGATGCAGCAAAAGCATATATGGCTTTTGTAAGAGGAGATAGAACTGTTACCAGCTTTGGACAGTCGTCAAATTCTACTTTGCTCCGAGAAAAAGGAAGTTTAAATATTGGAGATATTACATGGAATAACTTGGGTACTGCAGGTAACCAGTTTGTAGCTATTGGTAATCCTTATCCATCTGCAATTTCATTGAAAAATGTAACGACAGTTGGGCTTGATAGTTCTTATTATTTATGGGATCCTTTAGCTACCAATAGCATAGGTTATGGAGGATTTCAAACTTTTACGTTGCTTTCAAATGGACAAATACAAATTGCTCCAGGAGGTGCTAGTTATAACGGAACTAATACAAATATTGAATCAGGTCAAGGATTTTTTGTACATACCAATAATGGTCCCGGGTCAATAACTTTTCATGAAACTGATAAAGCAACAGGAAGTAATCTTGTTGCAAGAATTCCTGGTCAAATAAGTTCTATCAGAACCAACTTGTTTAAAAATAGCAACAATCAAATCGTTTTAATGGATGGGGTGTTGAATATTTATGACGAAGCTTTTTCAAATGACGTGAATACCGCAGATGCTAAAAAGCTTATGAATCCTACAGAGAATTTAGGTATTAAACAAGGTGGTCAACTTTTAGCCATAGAAAGACGTCATGCTATTGATGTAAACGATTCTGTCTTCTATAATATTAGTCAAATGAAGATGGGTAATTATAAATTTGATATTACACCTGAGTACATAGATGCGACTAGTATTTCAGCTTATCTGATTGACAGATTTATTCATGTATCCTATCCCGTTAGCTTGACGAATCCTGCGAGCATCAGTTTTGATATCACTTCAGATACGGGCTCGTATGCTTCCAATAGATTTGTTTTAGTGTTTAATTATTTGAGAACAACTCCGGTTCATTTTGTGAATGTAAAAGCATCCTTAATTATTAAAGATATTCTCGTAGAATGGAACGTGGAGAATGAAGTAAATATTAAAGAGTATAAAGTTGAAAAATCTTCAGATGGCATTCATTTTGTTGAAGCGGCTAGTTTGTTAGCTTCCAATGCAGCTAATTACAGTTGGATAGATCACCAGCCCGCAAAAGGGATTAATTATTACAGAATCCAAAGTGTGGGACTTGCCGGAGATATTGGGTATAGCAAAATTGCAAAACTATCAATACAAGCGGATGTTCCAGGCTTTACCATTTCACCTAATCCGATTGAGGAGGATAAGTTGGCTAATTTATACCTAAACCAGCTTCCATTTGGAGCATATCAATTGACCTTATTTGATCTTGCCGGACGTAAGATATTCACGAAAAACTGGATGCATCAAACTGATGAAAATAAAACGACCATAAAATTGCCTAAGTCTGTATTGACTGGGGTTTATAATTTGGTTTTGACCAATGATGCCCAGCTTAAAATCGTAGAAAAAATAGTAATAAGATAAATGAGGAGATAAGTGATAAATGAAGCTTGTTAGGACAAACCTTAAATTGTTTTTAATCAATTAGGTAGACCGATATCCTTTCCGGCAACGATATCGGCAATCATTTTAACAGTTTTTGTCAAATAATTAGATGGATTTTGTTACATTGTTTAAATAAAAGTTAAAAATTTAGATAATTATTATTGTTTGAAAGTTATTATTTACGACTATCAAATCTTAAGTTTGAGAACGATTGCGAAAAACATTAATTTCCTTACCCTACACTGCTTGATTATTGTTTTCACAATTACTCCTTCGGTTACCCTTTAACGATAGTATATTTTAATTAAAATAATTCATATTAATACACTTATTAAATGACAATTTTTACATTAATAAACCAACGGACGCTTGCTGCTAATACTAAATGTCCAATTACCACATCTCAAAAAAACAATGTTATGTTTAAGAAAAATCTACACAGATTCTTTTTGCCAATTTTTATTTTAATGTTTATACTCATCGGAAAAAGTTGGGCACAAACAACAACAGTTTTTACAGATAATTTCAATCGAGGTTCTGCAGTTAC
>CALQJH020000227.1 GCA_943330835.2 Candidatus Kuenenia stuttgartensis | reverse complement strand
GGAGAATTACAAGCGAATTAGGTTTTAACTTGGTGATGAGTTTATAAAAAATCAATTAGGCCTATAAACACTCAAATGTACCTCAGAAAAATCTCCCAGTGTTTCTTCAAGACCTGCAGTTCTATTTTCTGTGCATCATCCGTAAGATATGATACTTGGTGATGAAGGTATCCATTTCCAATGAACGATTTTACAAAGAGATTTTCGTGATTATAGATAAAGCTGTTCTTTTCATTTTCTTTATTCGTTATCAAAGGATATTTATTTTCTAAAATAAAGAATCCGCTTTTTTGTTGCCATTCTTCGTAACGGTACAAACCATTTTTTTGTCGTAATTGGAATTGTGAAGAAGTAGTAGCTTTTGTAACAGACACATTCAACTCTTCTTTTTGTATGTCTTTATTAAAAAGTTCTTTTTCAGTTTGGTCTGCACTGTAAACAAGATTCAAAAAGCTTCTTTGTATTTCTTCCTTACTCAAAGGATTTTTCTCTAATTGCGATAGGAATAACGGCAATTCAACTGTCATATAAATACCCCAATTACCACTGCTATTAGATGCGTCAAGACAAAGTTTAATTCCTGGTTTATATAAATTTTGTATGGATTCGCTTTCATAAAATCGGCGCTTCAATTCATTAAATTTCTTGTTAGATGCCAACGGCGTTTTCATTTGCAGACAATACAATGTCTGTTTCATAGCTCCTGTTCCTATGTAGTCAAGAACGAGTTCGATGATAACTGGCTGCTTTCTGGAGTTATTCAAAATTGGGTCAACAAGAATTTTGAGGCTTTCTGAATTTTCTACAAAAAAACAAGACAATTCTATCTCTTTGATTTGTTCAATGGCATTGATGATGGAATGAAAGATAGGTTGCAAAGAGTTTTGCTTCGAAGTTTTGATACTACTTTTCGGAATTTTATTAAAGCTATTAATGTCAACAGGAAATGGGTCTTTTTTTTCTGTGGTTTCTGGCTTTCTTAAAAAAAGCTTCCAACTATCATTGTCGTTCTCTTGGTAATTAAATTCTCCTTGTGAATCAATCGACATTCCTCTATCAATCAAGTTTTCTTCGTTGAATTTTCTTTTTATAAATCGTCTTAATTGTTCTTCGTCAATGGTATTTTTTAAATAAGGATAATAAATATGAAGTCTAGCGTCTTCTTGTTTTTCATCCAACAATCTTTCTATCTTACCAAACATGCGGTCAATTCTTCCAATTCTTTGTTCGTTGTCGCCAGGAGTCCATGCCATTCCATAATGATACACAGTGTTACAGAAGTATTGAAGATTCACACCTTCTTGTAACACTGAAGTGGCCACCAACATATCGGGATAAAATGGCGTGTTGAAACAACCCAATACTTTTTTGCTTGAATTGTCGGCATTATATGGATATATGGGTTGCGCATTATCAAAATTATCCCATTTTTCTTCGAGCAATTTTTGCTCACCATTGATACTGAAAACTTTGGTGTACATATTTTTAAAATGCAGAATAGATTCCTGAATTTGTTGGTATAGTTTTTTATTTTTTAATTCCAACTTGATTTCTTCACAAAATCTCAGATATGTAATTACAACATTTTCATTCTCCTCAGCACGAATCTTTCTGTAAATTTCATAAAACCAAATCATCGCTTCTGAGGCATACAAGGCAGCTTTTTCTATAAATGCAGAGAATGCCTCCTTTTCATAGTGACTATATTTTTTATAAATGTACTTAAGGTTGTTTCTTTGGGATTCGTCAATTTCCTCATCTGATAAAAAAACATTCCAAAACAAAGTAAATAAAGTTGGGATGGTTTCTTTTATATCTAAATCTTCCTGATTGATCGGTTGCTTGGTTAACAAAACGGAAAGTATCTCTTGCTGTTTAGCATTATGGTCCTCAATTTTATTAGTTCGATGTAGGAGTGCAGAATTGAAATAGTTGTCCAATTGTCTGCCACTGACCTCGTATCTGTAAGAAACTATTTGATGATAAGGTGAAGCGAAATAATCCTCACCAGGACTAAAAAACATGGTAAATATTCCCGGCTTGGAACGTGTGAAACGTAAGCGAAAATTTGACGCATCTGTTGATCTTATTGCATCTGATTTTGACTTTTTGAATAAATTAATCACCTTGGATGTGGGGATGTTGCTTTTGTCATTTTCGGCATCATGTTGTGTTTCGTCCAAATCATCCACATCTGCCGTTTCCGATTGGCTATATCGTTTAAAGCTTTTTCTGTCTAGCTTTTCAAAACTCAATGATGCATATTCGCCATGCTGCATTTTACTCCAAAATTGTTTGTCATAAAAATCCATTATCCTTTTGGCAATTTCATATACAGAGGGAATTCTTCTTACAAAAACTACGGCCTTATCTCCATTATGATTTTGCGTTAAATCTGCTACTAGTTTTTCATATTTAGGATGACTGGGGTCTGTTCCGAAAATCTCTCTGAATTTTTTTGATAAGCCTTGTAAAATAGAGGCGTCAGAACCCGAACTGAAATCTGTCGCCAATTGTTTTCCCTCTTCTTGTATTTGTTCTTCTGTGTTTGATTTTTCGAAAGGAATAAATTCTACACCTTCTAAATATTTCATCATTCTGGAAATCCCACGACCACTTGATGCTTCCTGTTGCTCTTTGAGTTGTTTGGCCAATTGATGTTGGTAAAGTGCAAAAAACATTTCTCCCAACGGGTTGTTATTAAAATTACTCTCAGACTCTTTCTCATCTCTATACATGTACTTATTGAAACTCTCCTTCCCTAATCGACGTAATCGTCTTACACATATGTGTTCTAATATTTTAGTATGCTCCCAACCTTTGAATCGATTGGAAAAATAACTTACAATGTTATTGATATCTCTTGATGAACTATGGTTTGGCGTAGCGGTCATCAACAGTACTTTTTTTGATAACAGTCTATCTTTACCTGGTCTGCCAAAAATTTCCTCTGCGGTTTGCACCCTTAAACTATCTCCGTCTTTATGTCTAAAATAGTGGGCTTCATCAATTATAACCAAATCAAAATAAGGTTTATTGCCATCCGCATGATTTATGATTTCATTTTTCAATAAAGATGCAATCTCATTATTTAGTTTGTAATCTCGATTGCCACTCAGAT
>CALQJH020000226.1 GCA_943330835.2 Candidatus Kuenenia stuttgartensis | reverse complement strand
CAATCAAAAGCCAATATTAATTGGGAGTGCAAAAATAGGGTTTGTAAAAAGATGTTCCAAATGATTTTTGAATTATCTCTATTCTTCGTCTTCTTGTTCTTTCAAATCTTTAATTAAATCCAGCGCTTCGGCTACCACATCACACATAATTGTAATTAATGAACCGGGCTTTGCAGTGTTGTAGGCGTGCATTATAGCCTCTTTTTCATTATATATTATTACAATAGGAATTTCTTTGGTTTTTGATTCATTTATTCCTTCAACAAGCAGGTTTACAATTTCTTCAGCAGTTCTGCCACGAAGGTTTTTATCCTGTCTGATGATAATTTCATCAAAATGTTTCCCCGAAATCCTTCCAAGTTCTCTGATATCATCATCTCTTCTGTCGCCAGTCCCACTGATAATACCCACTTTTGGCGTTCCATCCAGTTTACTTATGAAGTCACATAATAATATTAAGCCCGCAGGGTTATGTGCAAAATCTACAAGGAATTTAAAGTTCTTAAACTGAAACATATTCAATCTTCCTGGCGCCTGAGTTGTAGAAGGCAAAAATGTTTGCAATGCCAGTTTAATGTCATCGATTTTAATATTTCTCCAGAAATAAGAGGCTAATACAGCAGGTAAACAATTCATAATATTGTGAACAGCCTTTCCGCCATAAGTTATTGGAACCTCTGCTACTTTAATAACACGAACCTTCCAGTTGCCTTTCATTATAGTTATATAGCCATTTTCAAAAACCGCAGCGTAGCCACCTTTTTTACAATGTTCAATAATCCCGGGATTGTTTTCATCCATGCTAAAAAGTGCGATGTTGCACTTTAATCCTTTTTGCATGGCATATACAAGCTTGTCTTCAGCATTTAATATTGCATATCCATGTTTAAAAACAGTCTCAGGTACTACCGCTTTTACTTTTGCCATTTGTTCCATAGATGAAATTCCACCAAGGCCAATATGGTCGGCACTAATGTTAGTTACAATTGCTACATCACAATGCTGAAAAGCAAGTCCGCTTTTTAAAATTCCTCCTCTGGCACACTCAAGCACAGCAAAGTCAATGGTAGGGTCTTTTAAAACAAACTGCGATGACAAAGGCCCTGTACAATCGCCTTTCATCATCATTTGATTTTGAATGTATACGCCATCGCTGGTGGTATAGCCAACTTTGTATCCCGCAGTTTTTGCAATATGCGCTGTTAGTCTTGTCGTCGTGGTTTTGCCGTTAGTTCCTGTTACAGCAATGATTGGAATTGTGCCCGGATGTCCTTTTGGAAATAGCATATCCACCACAGGCTCGGCTACATTTCTTGGTAATCCAACGGATGGATCAATGTGCATTCTGAAACCGGGCGCAGCATTCACTTCTAATATGCAGCCTCCGTTTTCTTTTACCGGAGTACGTAAATCTGATGCCATGATGTCTATTCCGCAAATATCCAGTCCAATTATTTTTGCTATTCTTTCGCACATGATAACATTAGCAGGATGCACTTCATCTGTAACATCGGTACTTGTTCCTCCTGTTGAAAGATTGGCCGTAGGCTTTAATAAAACCAATTCGTCTTTAGCAGGGATGGTTTCCAAAGTGTAGCCTTTATCATCAAGCATTTTTTGTGTGAACTGATCGATGGTGATTTGTGTCAATACTTTTTCATGCCCTAAGCCTCTTCTTGGGTCCTTGTTTGTTTCGTCAATTAAATACTGGATATTGCTTTTGCCATCGCCTGTAACTGAGGCAGGTGTTCGTAATGCAGCACATATGAATTTGTAATCAATAACCAAAATTCTGAAATCGAATCCGGTTATGTATTTTTCTACAATTACACTTCTTCCATAATGTTTTGCAGCTTCAAAAGCAACCAATGCCTGTTCCCATGTTGTAATATTTGTAGTGTTACCCTTTCCGTGATTTCCGTCAATTGGTTTTATTACAATAGGATAACCAATACGGTTAACCGCTTCTTCCAGTCCTTCTTCTGTTCTCACTACGTCACCTTTAGGTACTGGTATTTCGGCGGCACCAAGTAGATTTTTGGTCTCCTCTTTATCACAGGCAATATCAACAGCAATGTTACTGGTTGTGCTTGCAATAGTTGCCCTTATTCTCTTTTGATGAATACCATATCCCAGTTGTACGAGCGAATGTTTATTTAGTCGGATATAAGGGATGCCTCTTTTAGCAGCTTCATCTACAATGCAGCCGGTGCTTGGCCCCATTCTGGTATCTTCCCTGATTTGTCGCAGGCTCATAATGTCTTCTGCTAAATTATATTCTGTGGCATCTATTAGTGATTGTGCAATTCTTACTGCAGCCTTTGCAGCAAAAACACCCGCATCTTCTTCGGTATAACTGATGCAAACAAAATATTCTCCGTCAACACCGGTTCCCCTTGTTCTGCCAAAGCCAGTATCCATTCCCGCAAGGGTTTGAATTTCTAAAGCTATATGTTCAATAACATGGCCCATCCAGGTTCCTTCTTCAACTCTTTCAAAAAAACCTCCGCGGGTTCCAACGCTGCAACGATGTTCAATCATTGTTGGAAACATTGCTTCCAAACGTTCTCTGAAACCTCCAATTGTATTAGTTGGCCTTTGTTCGAGCTCTTCCAGGTCGAGCTTCATCTGAATTAATTTAGATCGGTTTACACTCCAGTAATTCGGTCCCCTTAATACCTTGATTTCTATAATCTTCATGCTTTCTGTTAATGATGTTTAATTAATTTGAACAAAGGAAATTACCATATTCATTCCGATTCACAAAAATTAAAAAATAATTCACCTGAATTGAAACAATATTCAATCGAAAGAAAATACATTTTTTATTATATGATGTTGCCTCATTTTTTTTTAATTGAGATTAAATAAAAAATTGAAATTAGTATAGTAATTAACATCGCTGTATAATTAATATATAATCACCCCATACGAATTACCCTATTTTTGCGTTAATCACTAAAATCGATTTGATGGAATTTGCTAAAGGAAAGTTGTTAGCCATTGGTGGCGCAGAAGATAAAGGTACTGATCTCGAAACCGGAGAAATTCACCGGAATAATCTAAACTTTTTTGGACTAGGCATTTTGAAAAGAATTGTTCAGGAAATAGGTGGGCCATCTACAAGAAT
>CALQJH020000225.1 GCA_943330835.2 Candidatus Kuenenia stuttgartensis | reverse complement strand
GCATGTTGAAACACCTCATGATGACTTCGATTGGAGTCGTGATAAGCGCAATGTCGTTTCTTATTCTCAAGAAGAAAAAGTAAAATACGACAGTGTTTACGACAACACTTTCAAACAAATCAATGACGGTGAAATGATTCAAGCTACAATTGAATCTTTAACCAAAACTGATGCTGTTGTAAACATCGGATTTAAAAGCGATGGATTGATTTCTTTGAATGAATTCAGAGACATTCCAGGCGGTATTAAAGTAGGAGATGTTATTGAAGTAATGGTTGTAGAAAAAGAAGACAGAGAAGGCAACTTGAATCTTAGTCGTAAATCTGCAAGAATTACAAGAGCTTGGGAAAGAATCGTTGAGGTTAACAAAACCGGCGAAATTGTTACGGGCTTAGTTACCAGCAAAACAAAAGGCGGATTAATTGTAGATGTATTTGGAATGGAAACATTCTTACCAGGTTCTCAAATTGATGTGAAACCTGTTACAGATTACGATCAATTTGTTGGAAAAACAATGGAATTTAAAGTAGTTAAGATTAACGAAACTATTAAAAATGCAGTTGTTTCTCACAAAGCACTTATCGAAAGCGATATCGAAGCTCAAAGAGCTGAAATTATCGGCAAATTGGAGAAAGGTCAAGTATTGGAAGGAACTATCAAAAACATCACTGATTTCGGAGCATTCCTTGATTTAGGTGGATTGGATGGTTTACTTTATATCACTGATATTTCTTGGGGACGTATCAACCATCCTTCAGAAGTATTGAAGTTGGATCAGAAAATCAATGTAGTAGTTCTTGATTTCGATGATGATAAAAAACGTATCAGCTTAGGCTTGAAACAATTAACTCCTCATCCTTGGGATACTTTAGCAGAAAATCTTAAAGAAGGTGAAATCATCAAAGGTAAAGTAGTAAATATCGAAGATTATGGCGCTTTCCTTGAAATTATGCCAGGTGTTGAAGGCTTGGTTCACGTAAGTGAAATTACATGGGCTAACACACCAATCAATGCAAAAGAATTCTTCAAATTAGGAGATGAGCATGAAGCAAAAGTGGTTACACTTGATAAAGAAACACGTAAGATGAGTCTTTCTATCAAACAAATGACAGAAGATCCATGGAGTACTATTGAAACAAGATTCCCTGAGCAATCTCGCCATATGGGTACTGTAAAAAATATCACTCCTTATGGTGTATTTGTTGAATTAGCAACTGGCATCGGTGGAATGATTCACATCAGTGATTTAAGCTGGCTAAAACGCTTCAATAACCCTAACGAATACACTAAAGTAGCCAAGGAAATTGAAGTAATTATTTTAAGCATAGATAAAGAAGGACGCAAACTTCAATTGGGACACAAACAAATTGAAGAAGATCCATGGAATTCTTTGGAATCAGTATTCACTATCGGATCTCTTCATGAAGGAACTGTCGTAAAGAAAGATGAAAAAGGTGCTGTAATTCAATTGCCATATGGATTAGAAGGATATGCTCCTGCTCGTCATTTAATGAAAGAAGACGAAAAAATGATTGGCGCTGATGAAGTAGCTCAATTCATGGTTATCGAATTCGATCGTAATGATAAGCGCATCTTGTTAAGTCATACTCGCTTGTGGGAACAAGAGAAGGAAGAAGAAAAGCAAGTTGAAATTAAAGAAAGAAAAGCTGAATCAGATCAAACTAAAAAAGCAGTGAAGACTATTCAATCAAAAGTTGAAAAATCTACATTAGGCGACTTAGGTGTTTTGGCAGGCTTGAAAGCTAAAATGGACAGCGCTTCTGGCGAAGGAGAAACTCCTGCTGCTGAAGAACCAAAAGCTGAATAAATTTTAGCATACTATATAATAAAAAATCCTCCAATTCGGAGGATTTTTTATTATAAGAAATTTGATTTGAAAATTCAATCGGCAATTAGTCTCAAACTCACCTCCTACCAACTAATTAACCAATCAACTAATAAACCAATCAACCAATCAACTACCCCCCTCTACTCCGCCCAACTCATTACATATCCTTCATTCTCTATTTCCAGTGCTGCCTTAGTTAATTGTAAAGGCTTGAAGGTATCTACCATCACCGCTAGCTCTTTGGTTTCTTTTGCTCCAATACTCTTCTCTACAGTCCCAGGATGAGGCCCATGAGGAATGCCAGCCGGATGCAATGTAATCATGCCGCGAGTGACATGTTTTCTGCTCATAAAATCTCCATCTACATAATACAATAATTCATCGCTGTCAATATTGCTATGATTGTATGGTGCTGGGACCGATTGTGGATGATAATCATATAAACGAGGAACAAAAGAACACACTACAAAGGCATCTGTTTCAAAAGTTTGATGAACAGGAGGCGGTTGATGCACTCTTCCTGTGATGGGCTCGAAATCATGAATGCTGAAAATATAGGGATAACAACAACCATCCCAACCTACTACATCAAATGGATGTGTACCATAATGAATCCCATACAACTGCCCTTTCTTTTTTGTCTTAATTATGTAATCACCTTTCTCATCATGTGTTTTTAAATTTTCAGGACCACGAATGTCTCTCTCGCAAAAAGGAGCATGCTCCATCAACTGACCATTGCGACTTGTATACCGCTTGGGATATCTGATAGGATGAAAAGACTCAACAATAAATAACCTGTTTTTGTCATTATTGAAATGAATCTGATAAATTGTTCCTCTGGGTAATACGATATAATCCCCATAACTAAATTCCAATTCGCCATAACATGTTTTTACTACGCCACTGCCTTCATGAACAAAAATCATCTCATCAGCATCAGCATTTTTGTAAAAATAATCAACCATGCTTTTTTGTGGCGAAGCCAATACAATATGACAATCCGAATTTACTAAAACTGCCTTCCGGCTGTTCAGAAAATCAGCTTCCGGCTTTACATTAAACCCTTCAAAGCTTCGATGCTTCAGCATCTTTTCTTCTGCTACAATTGGCGATACATCAATTGGATCATCACACTTTACAATTAATGTAGGCGCATAAGTGTGGTAAGAAATAGAATAATCATTTGAAAACCCCTCTGTTGAAAATAATTGTTCTGAATACAAAGAACCATCTGGTTTTCTGAATTGCGTATGGCGTTTGTGAGGTATTACGCCTAATG
>CALQJH020000224.1 GCA_943330835.2 Candidatus Kuenenia stuttgartensis | reverse complement strand
TAATGCCGCCTTTAGAAAAATTGACAATTGTTTTTTTACTGATAGGCGTTATCGTTGTAATATCTGTTGATTCCGGATATGCCATAACTGTATCTACATAGCGAAATAAATCGGCCTGTTTTATACCAATGGCTTGTTTAAATCCAATCTTTGTAATGATTTCTTTCGCAAAAATATCCTTAGCAATTCTTACCCTTTCATCCTGCATCAGCTTTTGTTTCAATTCAAATTGCAACGCATCATCATCTTTTGATGTTGGGGTTGGAGTATAAGAAAGTAGCTTAACTATATGAATTCCAAACGAGGTTGTAAATGGTGCAGTAATATCGTTGTCTTTCTTAAGCTTAACAACTTCCTTTTCAAATGAAATATCATATTTACCAGTACCAAACTCTGGCATTTCTCCACCATTTAAATAGGTGAGTTTATCGTCACTGTAGGTACGGGCAAGTGAAGAAAAATCTGAGTTGTTTTGCAAAAGTGAATAAACAGAATCTGCAAGTTTTTTCGCTTTCGTTTTCATGCCTTCATCTGCATTCTCAGGATAAGTAAAAAGAATCTGGGCAATCTTCCATTTACCTGCACTTCTTCTTTGATCAATTACCTGAAAAACATGCATCGCTTTTTTAGAACGGTAAGGTTTGGATGCTTCTCCAATCTTCAAGCCATAAACAATATTCTCATATTGATAAGGCAATGAAAATACAGAAACAAAACCCATATCCACACGCTTAACCTCAGGGGTAGACGCTAAGTCAATAGTATTGTTCTTTGAAATTAATTGATTGTATACCGACTGAATTTCAGTTGCTTTTTTCAATGTGTCACCCGGGTCAGTATTCTCATCCATAGCCACAGAATAACGGATAACATGTACATCTTGCTGGCTTCTTTCAAAAGCTTCATCCATCAACTTCTTAAATGTTTTCTCGTCACTCATATAGTTCTCTTCTATCTGATGACGAAAATTATCTAAATCGGATTTTATTTGTGCAGATGTGTCAAGCCTGAGTTCCTGTGCGGCTTTTACTTTCATTTTGAAGTTCGTATACAGGTTAACGTAATCCCTGATTGATTTTTCTTTGTCGGTAACCGGAGTCTTGTTTTTATTATATGCCCTTAAAAATTCTTCTTTTCCTACAGTGTATTTACCGTATGTAATTAATGCCTGAGAGAAACCGGTTGCAGCGGTAAATACCACTGCAATCAGCATGCAAATTTTTTTCATCAGAAAATTATTTTATAAGCGTTAGTTCTTTTTTTCGTTCCACTTGGTTTTGAGAAAATCATTCAACTGCTCCCAGCTTAATTTTTTTCCAATAATTCGTTTTTCTTTATCTAATAAAAACAAAGTAGGCGTTTGCGTTACATCATATAATTGACGGAAACCAGGGCGTTGTGCATCTGTTACTATTTTTTCCATTTCCTTTGTTTCATATACTTGTGTCCAATCCCCAATTTTGTTTTCTTTGATATAATTTACCCATTCATTTTTCTTATCATTATCAGACAATACAGAATATATTCTTACTCCATGTGCTTTCCATGATGCCCTGTATAATGAATCAATTCTTGGCACTTCTTCTTTACAGTGGCCGCAAGTAGGATCCCAAAAAATTACCAGCGTGTACGCTGCATTTAAATCATATAATGGGCTTGATTTACCTGTAGAATCAACCATTTCAAGATTGGCAGCTTTTACACCAATAAGATTACTCATTTGCATATACGCCCTTCTTGAAATTGTTTCCATTTGCTTTTCGTTAAGCCAGTTGCTTAATCCTTTACTATGGTACTTTTCAAACAGGTGAACAAATACAGCATCCTGCCCCATATACTTAGGATTGATGTATTCATCCGTTAACCAGTTAAGTAAAAATTTATACATCTCCGGGCATGACCTTGCCAGTAATAATTTGTAATCAAGATCCTGAATAATACTATCAGAAGATTGCTGAATAACCTCTCTGTAATAACGCTCTAGTTTTGGAAGAAAGAAAGGCGTTCTTATTACGCGTTCATCCATGAACGTTAATCCGTCCCAATAATGCGCCTTGTAATAATTGTAATTGTCCAATGTATCTTGTCTGCTTGTTGGTTTGCTTTTTAGTAATTCTGGTTCCTTCATCGCATTTAACATAGCAGTCATCATCGATTCGGGATTGTTTTTAATTATATCATCTCTGAAATCGTTTAACTCTTTATTATACCCGTTATAGTTTTCCTGATGTAAAAGCGAGTCTTTAGATGTTCTTGAACTGGTATATGCAATTCTTTCCTGTTGCATCAATAACCCTTTTGTAGAAACAAATTTTTGGTATTGCTGGAATAAAGTGTTTTCCGGCGCTCCAGTGATTTCAACCGCTTGCAAATTGGCGCTGTCTGCTGTAATTGTTATGTCTTGTCCCTTATCAATAAAAAAATCGAAGGATAAGTTTTTACCTGGAAAAACTATCGCATAAATACCTCCTGGCAATGTCCGGTTTCCCTTAAAAATGGCTACTCCTTGAGTATTTACAACTGCAGAGTCTTCGATGTTTAAGTTTTTTCCCCGGTGGTAACAAAAGAATGCGATTCCGGCTTTGTAGCTGGGAGTTTTAAGTGTAACCCTGAACATTTTTTCTTCAACGGCTGTACTATTTGAACCCAGTGATTGTGCAGATTCCTTTTGAGGAGCTTCTATCTGGCGTTCGCTACTCTTGGTAGAAGTAGGCCGGGGTTGCTTTTCGGGAGATTTTGTTTTCTGTGCATTAACGGCTGTTGTAAATAATAAAACAACAGAAAAAAGTAATGTTTTCATCATAATATTTAAAAAAAGTAGTCAAATGTATTTAAAATAATGTGTTTCTCTATACATAGTTATAATGTAAAAGATAAAATTACAATTCATTAACAAATTTTTTTTCTCCTTTATAGGTTATTTTTGCTTTGTGCGAAAAAAACATAAAAATATTATTCTCGAAAACATCGTCATTACCGATTACGCCGCCGAGGGGAAATCCCTGGTGCGCCACGATGGAAAAGTCATCTTCGTTTCGGGAGCGATACCGGGTGATACCGTAAATATTCAAATTGGTAAGAACAAAAAAGACTGGGCCGAAGGACGCGCCATAAAAATAGTTGAACCCTCTCCCGACAGGCTT
>CALQJH020000223.1 GCA_943330835.2 Candidatus Kuenenia stuttgartensis | reverse complement strand
TGTAGGCTTTAAGGTCAACCATTCTTTTCCGTACATATATGATTTGTCATAATCAAAACGAACATCCAGTTTTGTATGAACAAGGTCATTGATTCGCAATTCGCTTCCTCTGTAATTATTTTTCCATGAAGTGTCTTCCGCTTCATCTTGAAATTGCGCAAAACTTAGGCAGGGGATAGTAAAAAAGAAAAGGGAATAAATTATTTGCTTCATGTTATTGTTTTAGGATGCAAAAGTAATAGCATTATCTTATATGAAATCTTAAATTTATTACAAATCCAATCGTCTATATTATGTAGCTTTGAAAAACATCTACGATTAACGAAATGAAGGGTATTTATTTTCTGATTTTATTTTTTGTTGTTGCAGCATCAGCCAAGGCGCAACCTTTCCATTACATCTACATTCAAACCGAAGACAAACAGCCGTTTTATGTGAGAGCTAAGGAGAAAATTTACAGCTCTTCTGAGTCTGGTAGTCTTACCATTTCAAAGCTTATAGAAGGCGATTTTATATTTTCGATTGGATTTCCTAAAAATTCATGGCCTGTTCAAAAGTATAAAATCACAATTAGTCAAAAAGATGTTGGATTAATCTTAAAAAAATCAACTGATAATTTATGGTCGCTGTTCAACCTTCAATCATTACAATTGATCCCTTCTTTAGATGCTACTGGGAATGCTACAATAAATGACATGAATAATGACTTTTCCAATCTTTTAGCGCAAGTAAGTAATATTCCAATGGATGTCCAGGGAAAGAATCAAGTCGATACTTCCCCCAAAAGAACGGACTTAATTCATGTAGATTTAAATGATAGCGCGTCTGCTATTTTAAGTAACAATAAAACATCTTCCTCATTAGTTCTAGATTCGATTAATAAAAAAGACACTATAAATACAGTATTTAATAGTAATGTTGAGGGGGTTAAAAAAAAGGACACCATAAAATCCACTACGGAGAATATGCAAGTTAATACGATTTCTCCTCCCGTGATTGCAATTAATCCTCCTGTAATCATTACTGATCCAATTCAAAACCCAATACATTCAACGAGAGCAGACACCGCGATACTTTCTGAAAAAAAACAATCCATTGCTGATACTATTAAAAATAAAGTCTACGCGATAGACTCATTAAAGAAAAGCCTCAATTTTATTGAAAATATTGCTATACAGCAGCCAAAATTAAATGCCGACTCTTTTGTAACCAGCAGTAAACCTACATTACAGATTGATTCATCAAGCAGGAAAGACTCGATTTTAATTCCCACTATTACTTCTAATACTTATAATACTACAGTAAATAATAATCCTCCATCTGCAAAAGATACAACCATTCTTAACAGCAAGATAGAGTCTGCTGTTTCAGCAGCTCAAATAGATAGTATGCTGATTAAAGATACTGCTGCTATATCAAGTGATGTTAACAGAAAGGATTCCATGGATGGATTGAAATCAACGGTTAAGGCAAGGGATACACAAAAAGGGGACAGTTCCGTTAATCTTTCGGAGCTGGGCAACATCAAAAAGAATTGCCCGTTTTTGGCAAGCGATTCAGATTTCATTCAGTTAAGAAGAGATATGACTAACGAAGACGGTGAGTCGAGGATGGTTTCATCGGCACTCGCTTTTTTTAGAAAAAAATGTTTTACAACTGCACAAATAAAAAATCTTGCAGTTTTATTTTTACAAGATGATTCCAGATTGCTTTTTTTAGAAATGGCATATTCATCTACAAGTGATATAGAGCATTTCGGATCATTGCAATCTTTACTTATCGAAGAAAAAAATATCAATAGTTTCAAATCTTTGCTTCATTAATTTTACATCAATCATTATATGCCACGTTATTTTGTCGAGGTAGCCTACAAGGGCACAAAATATGCAGGTTTTCAGATACAAGCCAATGCGAATACTATTCAGGCGGAGATCGAAAATGCTCTTCATATTTATTTCCGGCAAAAATTTGAATTAACTGGTTCTTCAAGAACAGATGCGGGCGTTCATGCTTTGCAGAATTTTTTCCATTTCGATACCAATGAATACATTGAAGATATCCCTACTGAAGCAGCATATCATTTGAATGCGATTCTCCCAAAAGATATCGTTGTGAAAAGTATCATTAAAGTGGGCAATCATGCACATTGCAGGTTTGACGCAAAATCTCGGTCTTATGAATATACTTTGTATCAATCAAAAGATCCTTTCATAGAAGACAGAGCATACTATTATCCGTATCCATTGAGCATGGAGTTATTAAATAAAGCAGCGTTGATAATTAAATCCAACACAGACTTTCAATCTTTTGCGAAAAAGAACACTCAAGTTCAAACGTTTGAGTGTACTATTATGGAAAGCACCTGGGTATTAGATGATAACAAGATAATCTACAAGGTAAAAGCGAATCGTTTTTTGAGAGGCATGATTAAGGGATTGGTTGGAACAATGCTTAAAGTGGCAACAGGTAAGATTAATATAGGAGAGTTTGAAGCAATAATCAAAGACCACGAGCTGTCAAAAGTTGATTTTTCTAGTCCTTCGCAAGGATTATCTCTTGTGTGCGTTTGCTACTAACGGTTAAGTTCATTTTTTTTATTTATTGAAAACCCTGCTGTTAAAGGGTTTCATAGGTTTCGGAATATTTCTTTCAAAAATAATTGAATAAAGTTTCAAAATTATTTTGATAGCAAGTAGTATGCCCTTATCTTTGCCGTCCGCTTTAAGAAAAAAGCAGAAAAGTTCTCAGAAAAAAAGTAAGGTTTCAAAAATATTTTTAATAAAAATGAAAATAAATTTGGATGGTAATATCGCCACCCTTACCTTTGCACTCCCAATTAAAAAAAGGGTATTTTTTCAAAGGAAAAAATAGAAATAAAAAAACCGAATAATTTTAAAAAATTATAAAAGGGCAAAACTCCAAATCACTTCATAATGATTTGTGAATCATAGCCTTAAGTTCTTTGAAAGTTTGGAAACAGCAGCAAATCAATAACATGATTTAAACAGGTAATGTTAGCGCAAATATTAATTTTAGAATTTGACGTTAATTTCCAATGAAATTACACAGTCAGATTAAACAACACATTTACAATGGAGAGTTTGATCCTGGCTCAGGATGAACGCTAGCGGCAGGCTTAATACATGCAAGTCGAGGGGCAGC
>CALQJH020000222.1 GCA_943330835.2 Candidatus Kuenenia stuttgartensis | reverse complement strand
CATATTCCATAGAATTATGTGGCGGCACACATGTGGGACATACAGGAGAGATTGGCTTTTTTAAAATAAAGCATGAAATGGCCGTTGCTGCTGGTGTGCGACGCATTGAAGCTGCTTCAGGAAAAGCTGTTGAGATAATTATTAATACACAATCCGAACAGCTTCATTTAATAAAAGAGCAATTAAAAAACCCAAAGGATATTCAGAAAGCAATAGAAAATTTACTCCATGAAAATACTTCTCTTGCCAAAAGAATTGAATCATTAGAAGCAAGACAGTTGGTAGGTATAAGAAATGAATTGTTGAAAAAAGATGAGATAATAGCTAACGTTGGTTTTATAGGAGAAGTTGTGGAGGTGCCAAGTGCTGATGCATTAAAGAAACTTTGTTTTGATTTGAAACATCATATTCATGATCACCTTATTGTTTTATGTACCAACATTGATGGCAAAGCATTTGTTGCAGTTGGTGTTAGTGAAACAGTAGCCGCCGCAAAAATTTTAGATGCAAATAAAATCATCAAAGAAGTTGTAGGCCCATTAATTAAAGGTAGCGGTGGTGGTCAAAAAACTTTAGCAACTGCTGGCGGACAGGAAACTGGTAGGTTTGATGATGTTTTTGAGGCAGTAAAGAATTTGATTTAGCAGAAATGATTAAATAATAGAAATGATTTTGGTGCTTATTAATGTCAATTAATTCTCAAACTTTAAATCGAATTATTAAAAAAAATTCTTTATAAATATATAGGTATCGTTGCCTAAAAAAACATTTCGATTTTATGTTCTCAATAGTAATTCCATTATACAATAAAGCGCATACCATAATTAATACATTAGGATCTGTACTTAATCAAACTTTCACCGATTTTGAAGTCGTGATTGTAAATGACGGCTCAACAGATAATGCTATTGAAGTGATTAAAAATAATTTTTCCGATTCGCGCATCCGAATTATCAATCAGGAAAACAAAGGCGTAAGTGCTGCAAGGAATCTTGGAGTTCATGAATCCAGAAATGAATTGATTGCTTTTTTGGATGGCGATGATGAGTTACTTCCTGAGTATTTAACCAAAATGAAAATAGCTATTGAAATGTTTCCTGATGCTGGAATGTATTGCTGCGCTGGTATTGTAAGGGAAAGCAATGGATCGGAACACTTGAGGTATGCTAAAAAATATAAGGATGTAATTCAGGAAATAAACTATTTTGAAAATCCTTTTTTCTTTACAAATTCGAGTTCTACAATAATTAAAAAATCTGAATTCAATAAAACTGATGGATTTCCATTAAACATGAAAATCAATGAAGATCTTGTATTCTTCTGTTCACTTGCATTAATTACTCCTGTTATTTACTGCCCTTTTCCTTTAAGTGTTTATCTAAAAGGTGTTGAAGGACAGGCTTCAAGCGGAAATAAAAAAATATATGAATTTGTAATTAGCAGAACCAATCAGGTGTTTCATAACTGGTTAAAAACAAATCAAAAAAATAAATTGTTTTTGACATTTACTAAATATGAAATGAGAAACGAAGTGATAATTTACCTGCGCAAAAATGATTACCAAGCAGTAGAGTATTTAATGAAAAATCTTGATGCCCAATTGCTTAAATATTTTTCTGCATTCGAATTGTTTCTTTATAAAAACAAATCTTTAAAATTAGCAGCAATAAGCTATATCTATTTTACGAAATCAATCTGGAAGCTTAAAGGATTTCCACTAATTCAGTATAAAAAAATAGATAAGTAAACGGCAAGGCAATATTTCTTTTAAGAAAAATATAAACAACTAAAACACTATAACGATTTTCGAAAACACATTATTTTTCAATTTTCAATTTTTAAAAAATACAGTCATGAATAAATTTATTTTTGCTACAGTCTTTATTTCATTCCTTTTTTTTGGATATAAAGTTTCAGCACAGGAAGTACATTTACAACCTGAAGACAAAACTGACACAAGAGAAATTATCATCAGAAAAAATGGCGATAAAGAAACGAAAATAACTGTTCAGGTGGAAGGCGATAAAGTTTTAATTAATGGAAAGCCTATAATGGAATCTAATGAAGATGGAATTATCATAAAGAAAAAGAACATGATGATTGCAGAAGGGATGCCCCTTATGATGGAGGGTAATTTTAATATTGAAGATGAAAATGACAGCACCGCTTTCCTTGGTGTAACAACGGAAACATCTAAAGAGGGAGTGGAAATAATTTCTGTATCTAAAGAAAGCGCAGCAGAAAAAGCAGGGTTAAAAGAAGGCGACATCATTACCAAAATAAATGATAATAAAATAGAAGACCCTCAGTCTTTGAGTCAGGTAGTAACTTCTTACAAACCCAACCAGGAAGTTAAAATATCATACATCAGAAATAGTAAAGTAAAAACAACGAAGGCAACACTTCAATTGAAAAAACAAATTCAAAGAAGAGTAATGATCATTAAAAATGACAGAGCGCATGGAGCTGATGGTCCTGGAATGTCAGACTTCAAAAACAATATGGATCTTATTTTACCAGGATTAACAGATGATCTTGGAATGAATAATATGGAATTTAATTTCAATCATGGCCCACGCAAACAAAAATTAGGCATTAAAATTCAAGATACTGAAGAAGGGAATGCTGTGAAAATTCTTGATGTTGCTGATAGTTCTGCAGCGGCAAATGCAGGCTTGAAAAAGGACGACCTCATTACAGAAATTGAAGGTAAAAAAATCAATAACACAGATGATGCAAGAGAGCATTTACAGGAAAATAAGGATAAAAATAAATATATCATTAAAGCAAAAAGAAATGGCGTTGAAATGAATTTTGAAATTAAGATGCCTAAAAAATTAAAAACTGCTGAGTTGTAGTTTTTTAGAGTTGAATTTTATCAACACGATTTTTAAAAATTCTTTTTCGAATTAAAATAATAAAATTCTATTCAAATAATTCTTAATTAATTGAGCGGCAATAATAAATACGAACTTGTAATTGGCCTTGAAGTGCATGCTCAGTTAATGACAAAGAGTAAGCTTTTTTGCAGCGACAGCACTGCTTTTGGTGCTGCTCCCAACACACAGGTAAGCCCCGTTTCATTGGCTCATCCAGGCACTTTACCAAGGATGAATAAAAAAGTAATTGAACTTGCAGTAAAGCTCGGAACGGCATTAAACTG
>CALQJH020000221.1 GCA_943330835.2 Candidatus Kuenenia stuttgartensis | reverse complement strand
GATATTCATCAAGATGCTTCGTTTTTATATACAGAGCCCAAAAGCTGTGTAGGTCTATGGTTTGCGTTGGAAGATGCCACAATAGAAAATGGGTGTCTTTGGGCAAAGCCTGGCGGTCATCAAACACCATTAAGATCATGGTTTAAGAAAAAAGAAGGTGGCGGAACCGAAATGCAAATATTAAACGATGAACCATACACTATGGATGGCATGATTCCTTTAGAGGTAAAAAAAGGAACCTGTATTGTATTGGACGGGTTACTTCCTCATTATAGTTTACCCAATACGAGTGGAAAATCACGCCAGGCATATGCGCTGCATACCATAAATAAAAATGCAAATTATCCTAAAGAAAATTGGTTGCAAAGAGAGATGTCACTCTTAAAAGGGTTTTAATTAAATTTTATAACAATACTAACGCATGCATTTAAAATACGGATGTCCATATTGGGGAAGCGATCATTACGCGCCAAAAGAATTTATATCCAAAGTTGTTGATGCAGGTTATGATGGTGTTGAATTATTTCTCCAGCCTCCAGATAAACTTACACATGATTTTTTGGATGAAATAGAATCAATTAAAATACAGCACCCGGATTTTTTCTTTATTGCTTTGCAGCTGACTTTTCCAGTTAAAGAGTCGGTAGATGCGTATATTTCAAAAATGGAAAAGAGTTTAATTGCTCTTGCTGAATTAAATCCTTTGTTTATCAATTCACATACTGGTAAAGATTATTATTCATTTGATGAAAATTGCAAAGTCATTGAAGCCGCAATGAATATCGGCGTAAAAACTGGCGTTAGGATTTTGCATGAAACCCATCGCGGTCGTTTTTCCTTTCATGCCGCTACGTTGTTGCCCTATTTGAAAATGTTTCCTGAAATGGAATTGGTTGGTGATTTTTCTCACTTTTGTACGGTATCAGAAAGTATGTTGGAAGACCAGCAGGAGATTCTTCAGCAAATTATTCCGCATGTTTCTCATATACATGCAAGAGTTGGATTTGAACAAGGCCCTCAAGTTAACAATCCTGCTGCACCAGAGTGGCAATCACATCTTCATCAATTCATGGGTTGGTGGCAACAAATAATTGAGTATAAAAAATCACAACAAAAAGATACAGTTACTATTAGCCCTGAATTTGGACCTGCGCCTTATTTGCCAGTAGAGCCATATACTCAAAAGCCATTAAGTAATCAATGGGAAAATAATTATTTTATGTTGAATAAATTAAAAGAAACCTTCAGTTAGGGTTCATTTTTATTTTAACTAGATTATAATCAAGGTATAAAGCAAAGAAGATAAAGAATAATTTCGCAAATAAAAAATAACAATTGGCATCGAAAGTATATTTATTAACGCCTCCATTTACCCAATTAAATACGCCGTATCCTGCAACTGCCTATCTTAAAGGATTTCTGAACACTAAAAATATTACTTCTTTTCAAAGCGATTTAGGAATTGAAGTTACGCTTGAAATATTTTCTAAAAAGGGTTTGGAAAAAATCTTCTCTTTATGTCCTGGTATCAATGATGAAAAATGGAGTTTGATTTCTGAAAATTCAAAACGCATTATTGCGTTACAGCAGGATTATATTTATACCATTGATGCGGCTATTTCTTTTTTACAGGGGCACAATAATACAATGGCTTATCATATTGCCAAAAGAAATTTTCTTCCTGAAGCCAACCGATTTCTTCAATTAGATGATTTGCAATGGGCTTTCGGTACAATGGGCATTCATGACAAAGCTAAACATATTGCAACGATGTATCTGGAAGACATCAGTGATCTAATCAAAGAATGTGTCGATGAGCATTTTGGATTTAGCAGGTATGCGGAGAAGTTAGGAAGAAGTGCTAATAGTTTTGATGAATTGGATAATGAATTGCAGAAGCCACTTTCTTTCATTGATGAAATATTAATTAGCATATTACAGCAAAGAATGCTTGAAGTACAGCCTGATTTGGTTGCGATTTCTGTCCCTTTTCCTGGGAATTTATATGCTGCTTTTCGTTGTGGACAATATCTCAAAAAGAATTTTCCTTTAGTGAAAGTTGCTATGGGCGGTGGTTTTCCAAATACCGAGCTTAGAAGTTTGAAAGATACAAGGGTGTTTCATTATTTCGATTTCATTACTTTGGATGATGGGGAAGCACCTTTAGAAAATTTGATTTCTTTTATTGAAGGGCATAAAAGCAAAGATGAATTAAAGCGAACTTTTCTTTTACAGGAAAATAAGTTGAGTTATATCAACGCCTCATCTTGTAAAGATTACAAACAATTAGAAGTAGGTACTCCAGATTACAGCGATTTGTTTTTAGAAAAATACATCCAGGCAATTGAGATTATTAATCCAATGCATAGTTTGTGGAGCAATGGAAGATGGAACAAACTAACGATGGCGCATGGTTGTTATTGGGGAAAATGTACTTTCTGTGATGTTAGTTTGGATTACATAAAATTATTTGAACCGCTTACTGCAACTGTGTTGTGTGATCGAATGGAGACGATGGTTGCACAAACAGGCGAGACTGGATTCCATTTTGTTGATGAAGCTGCGCCGCCTTCATTAATGCGAGCTTTGGCGTTGGAGATTATAAAAAGAAAGCTTGTAGTAAGTTGGTGGACGAACATCAGATTTGAAAAAGCTTTTACAAAAGATTTGTGTTTGCTGCTTAGAGAAAGCGGCTGCATCGGTGTTTCGGGAGGATTGGAAGTTGCGAGTGACCGATTATTAGCGCTAATTAATAAAGGCATTACTGTTGCGCAGGTAGCCAAAGTGAATAGAAATTTTACCGAAGCCGGCATTATGGTGCATGCTTATTTGATGTATGGCTTTCCTACGCAAACGGCACAGGAAACTATTGATAGTTTGGAAATGGTTCGCCAGATGTTTCAGGCAGGAATTTTGAAGTCTGCATTCTGGCACCAATTTGCCATGACAGCGCATAGTCCTGTTGGTTTGGATCCTGAAAAGTTCGGTGTAAAAAAAGCACAAGAAACGGTAATAACTTTTGCTGATAATGATGTTGAGCACATTGATGCAACAGGAACCGATCATCATAGTTTTAGTTTGGGATTGAAAAAGTCTTTATTTAATTATATGCAAGACATTGGTTTTGATGAACCCTTGCACAAATGGTTTGATATTAAAATTCCTAAGACCAGTATTCCTTCAG
>CALQJH020000220.1 GCA_943330835.2 Candidatus Kuenenia stuttgartensis | reverse complement strand
TTAAATTGTAAAATGTTAAAAAATCAAAGACGTGGTATGCTATTTGAGTAATATTCATTTCTTTGCTTAGCTAATTATACCATTAATTATTCCCTTATGATGATCATGCAACTATTTAACACGGAAGAGCAGAAGAAGGCCATTACATTTACCAGCATCTTTTGCTTTATTTTATTATTACTTTTTATTTTTTTCAAATGGACATCCTTACCCATACCTGAACCGATTATTCAAGACCAAATTGAAATTAATTTAGGAAATAATGAAGATGGGCTTGGCGACGAGCAACCACTTGTAAAAGGGACCCCCTCTTTAAGTAAAGATAACAAGGCGGAAACCTCTTCCGAAAAATCTGCTTCCGAAAAAATAGAAACAGATGAACTAACGGATGTTAATGCCGCCAGTATTGTCAATGCGAAAAATAACAAAAACACCCAGTCTGCATCAGACGCAAAAGCAGCTGCAAAAAAGCCGAAACTAACCTACACTGGGCCAAACAAAAGCAGCAACGGCAATAATGCCGATGTTGATAACAATTATAAATACCAAGGTAATAATCCCAACAATAAGGGAGATAATAACGACCCCAACGGAAATAAAGATTCTTATGGCAAGACACCTGGCGGAAAAATTGGCGGTCCAAAAGTAATAAGTGGAAACAGAACTATTATTAAACAATACAAATTTGAAGGCGAATTAAATAAAGCTACGATATACGCCATTATAAAAGTATCCGCTTCAGGAGAAGGAAAATTTACAGGATTTGACAGAGGCACAACCAACAGAAATCAATCTTATGCAAATGCAGTAAGTAGTTACCTTAGAAATATCCAGTTCAATAAATCTGATCAGGAGTCTACAGTTACTGTTCAATTTGTTTTTGATATTAATTAAGCAATAACGTCCCCTTTTTAAATTTTGAATTTATTTTCTAGCCGATGAATTACAAACAAACTATTGAGTATTTATATACACAATTGCCCATGTTTTCACGAATCGGTCCAGCCGCATACAAAAAAGACATTCACAATACCATTGAACTTTGCGACGCTCTTAACAACCCGCAAAATAAATTCAAAATTATACACATCGCAGGAACTAACGGCAAGGGAAGTACGAGTCATATGCTTGCAGCCATACTCCAACAAGCAGGATATAAAACCGGATTGTATACATCTCCGCATATTAAAGATTTTGGCGAAAGAATACGAATCAATGGAGAAATGATTGACCAGGATTTCGTTATAGCATTTGCAGAAAAAACAACAGCTATCTGTAAAAAAATACAACCTTCGTTTTTTGAATTAACTGTTGCTATGGCTTTTGAATATTTCGCATCAGAAAAAGTAGATATCGCAGTAATAGAAACTGGGCTTGGGGGAAGATTAGACAGCACGAATATCATCTCTCCTATTCTTTCGATTATTACAAATATTGGATTAGACCATACGAATTTATTAGGCAATACTATTAGTGAAATCGCCAAAGAAAAAGCAGGTATTATTAAACTAAATACGCCTGTTATTATTGGGGAATCCACTACAGAAACAAGTGTTATTTTTGAAGAAAAAGCAGCAGAGATGAGCACTAAAGCTATTTATGCGGGCAACATCATTACCATAGAAAGTGCTGAAATTAATAACAAGCATTTGCAATGCAGCTGTCATCATAAAATTAAAAAAAATACTGAAACGATTCTCCTTGATCTGCCAGGATTATACCAAATAAAAAACTTAAAAACAGTACTTGCCGCCACATCAATATTAAATGATGTAGGATTCAGCATTACTCCTGAGCATAAAAAAAACGCCTTATCTAAAGTCAAAAATCTTACCGGTCTTAAAGGCCGCTGGGAAGTGATTGCAGAAGATCCTTTACTAATATTAGATGTCGCTCATAATAAAGACGGGATTCAATCTGTAGTAACTCAATTACATGAGCAATATTCCACTAGCCATTTACATTTTGTTGTAGGATTTGTAAACGATAAAGACATTTCCGGCATTCTTGATTTGCTTCCTAAAGACGCGACTTATTATTTTACCAATGCACACATTGAAAGAGCATTACCATTCGAGACCTTAAAGTTAAAAGCTGAAGAGAAAAATCTAATGGGAGAAGGATATGATAATGTGAATGATGCCATTCATGCGGCGAAAAGGAATGCCGAAAAAAAGGATGTCATAATGGTTTGCGGTAGTTTTTTTATTTTGTCTGAAATCGATGAGAATTAGATCTGGGTTAGCTTAGAGAATCCATAAAACAAACAAAGCGCATGCATACTTTGTTTAAACCCACTTTCAAGCAATAAGGATTTCACTTCTTCTAATGACTTAAACTGAATAGTGATTTCTTCATTAGCATCAAGATGCTGGTCAGCGATTTTCTTTCCTCCTGTAGCTAAAAAAAGATGGGTGAAATTATTTAAAACACCAGGATTACCGGAAGTGATGCCCATGTATTGAATGTCTTTAAAGGAATAACCTGTTTCTTCCAGCAGTTCTCTTTTTATGGCCTCAATAGGCGTTTCTCCTTCATCAATAAAACCGCCAGGGAGCTCTATAATTTTTTCACCGATTGGATGTCGATATTGTTCCACCAAAATCACTTCATTATTTTCTGTAACCGCCATTGCAAGCACACAACTTGGCATTTCCACCACAAAATAAGGATCCACTATTTTACCTGATTCTAATTGATACCTGTCTTTTCTTGCAGTAAAATATTGATGATTACTGAGGTAAGTTGTAGATAATAACTTGATGTCCATTTTAATTTATTTTTTACTTACCAACGGTTGCGCTCTTTAAGACTTTGTATTTGAGCTACATGGTGTTTGGAATGCCAGGCATACAAACTTAGGATATACCATAGCGACATTTGTTTGTTATACTCAGGATGCATAATCGTTCTATTCCAATCTTCTGGCTTTAAATTCGAAAACAACTCATGCCATCGGAGATGCAAAGCATGCAATAATGTTATGGAAACATTTACAGGAATATTTTTATGTTCTATGGTATCTGCCCATGCATCCTGATCATAAGGTTTGATTACAGGATTCTCTTCTGTGAGCGCAAGTTTGCAGCGAATAAAGGCATTCATATGGCTATCGGCCAAATGATGAATAACTTGCTTTACCGTCCATCCACCTTCGCGATAAGGCGTATCCAATTGATGCTCATC
>CALQJH020000219.1 GCA_943330835.2 Candidatus Kuenenia stuttgartensis | reverse complement strand
TAAACTGTTTCTATTTTAGAACCCCTTAATTTTTAATATTTGCCGATGCTTTTTTTTTAAAATTAGAAATACTTACGTTATTGATTTGAAAATAAATGCAATTATCGATGTTAGATATATCAACAATCCAATTTCTTCAAAAATCAGAAGTGTCCAACGAACTAATGCAATCAACCGAGAAGAATATCTAGAGGCATTAGAATTATTAAAACAAGTAATCCTCGGTAATTGCCGATAATAACTACTTATTACTAATTACAACTAGATTAAATCAGTGATTAGCGATTGTCACTGGTTTTTTGTTTAGATTTAATTTAGTAGTATTTTTTGTTTTCTTCATGTATTTGGTATACGGTATAAGAAATTATTAATATTGTAATTGTTGTAAATACACCTATTAAAACATAGGTTACTATTCTGCTATTTTCTATTTTCTCTGTTGTAGGGATTTGACCCAATTCATAGGCTAATCGATCAGGAGATAACATTCGTTGTCTAGAAGTAATGATGATTTCTTTCATTTTTTTGCTGTTTCTTTATAAATAATTATTTTAGTGTCGTCTTTTGGATCTAATCCAAATACGATGTCCTTAATTTGATAACATTTTGTTTGTATACCATTTACTTTGTAGAATTTTGGTTCTGGAAGATATTTTGTATTGAAACCTAATTTTTCATATTTAACTAAGTCTTCAGTAAAAATTTCCCTGTCTCGGTATAGTTTCAATAGTTTATAGTTTTCTAACATGCCTTTTCTGGCAAGATTAAATTCTAAGTTTTCTTCAGAGCGTCTTATATGACCATGGTGGTTTCTACAGTAATCACTGCAATATTTTCTTTTAGAAGATTTGTAATCAACTATTTCATCCTCACAATCAGGATTTACGCAATACTTTATTGGTTTTTTCATATCTTATAAATTTTAGTAAAAATATTTTGGTAAAAATATAAAAAAACATTAAGTTTACCACATGGTTAATTTTATTTAACACAAATCAACTGATAAGTAAAAAATGAATAGAGACGAATTAATAATAATGGGGCGATTAATTTCGGAGAAGTTATTTTTGCCCGACAGACATCTTGGAATTACTTCGAGACAGATAAATTATTGGAAAGGACGAAATGTCATACCCTTTTTTAAAAAAGAAAAAAAAGGATTTATGGATATGACAGAAGCACTTTGGATTTTAATTATAAACGAATTATCAAATGTTGGAATAGACTCGAAAAAGCTAGAGCAATTATCTCATGATATTTGGATAAAGCCTTTACATGATAAGTATGCTGATGCTGTTTTTAAAAAAATTATAGCTGAAAATAAACTAAGTAAATTTGATAAAGAAACAATCGAACATAATTTAGGATTTGAACCAATAATGATTGCGCTTTTCCGAAAAGAAATTAATCCGTTCACAGATGCTATGAAAACCTGTCTGTTGTCGCAAAGAAATGTAGTTTCATTAATTTATTGTCCAAAGACTGGGGGACATAATTTTAATTTTAATAATATCGGATTAACCTCTGACTTAAACAATCTCTATTTCGGAGAAACTTTAATAACAATCCCCTTTCTCCCATTATTATCAAAGTTGGTTGGTGTTGAAATCGAAAAAAGCAATTCAGATTTAGAATATCTATCTGCCGTAGAAAACCAAATTCGCAGAGTGGTGTTTTTTGACAAACCAAAATTTTTAGAAATTGTGGTGCAACAAAAGGGGCCTCCGAAAATAGTAATAATCACTGAAGAACATAAAAAAGCAGAAGAATTAGCAAAGTTTTTTCTAACAACCAAGTTGCCATTAGGTTCGAAAGTTATGATTGAACCAAGAGCTCAAGATAATTTTAAAATAACAATAACAACATAAGAAATGTCAAAAGTACCATCTTATCGGTTCCTGAAAGCCCAGCCCGTGTTTATATTAATGCGATATGGGCCGCCAAATTTTACCTTCGAATGAAATAGACTACCTTTTAGATTACGAAGAACTAAGTGCAATAGTACCAAATTTGAAAGAGGTACTAACAGAAGAAGATTCTTTTGAGTTTTCAAAACAGTTGTATGAGTTAACAAAAATAATTTACGAACAATATAAAAATGAAAAAGAAAAACCTAACACTTAGCGATTTTAAAAATACCATTGTTTGGTCGTATACAAGGGTGTCAACAAAAGACCAGTTTGTCAACAATGGCAGTATTGAAAACCAAGTCAATAAGATTAAAGCATTTGCCAAAGAAAATCTGTTAATTATAACGCAGGAATTTGATGCAGAATATGAAAGTTCCAAAAAAATTAATACGCAAAGCACTCTTGGCGAACTGATGAATAAAATCCAGAAAACGCATGCTACTAAAAGACCAAAAATGATACTAATTTGGTCGCCAAGTAGATTTGGAAGGGCGGGTGCTGAGCATATTCAGCTTTTTGTACGTTTAAGAAAAGAATTTAACGTGTATTTGTATTCCGTAAGTACCGATAATCATACTTTTAATGAAAGAGCTGAAAATGAATTTTCTACTCAGCTACTATATGCGCAGAAAGAAAATTTTAGCCGCCAGGATACGATAATACCAGGATTAATTAATTTTCTAGAAAACGGTAAAGTGTTTGGAAGGTCTCCTAAAGGATATGACCACTATGGGCCAAAAGTTCTTAACCCAAGCAAAGTACAAGCCTTTCAAGAAATTAAAATGAATACGGAAGGACCATTTATCAAAGAAGCCTTCAAAATGAAAATATACAAATCCTGTACAGATGTAGAAATTATAGAATGGCTATCGTCAAAAGGTGTTAAAATGAGAAAGCAAACTATTTCTGATATATGGAGGAATAGATTTTACACAGGAACAATTAAAAACACCTTGCTAGATGGCAGATTAGTTAAAGGGTCTTGGGAACCAATGATAACCCTAAAAGAATTTAACCGATTACAACAAATTTTAAGCAAATCAAAGACCATAGGCACGCCCAGATTGAATGGAAAAGAAAAAACCCCTCTAATACCTCAATTTCTAAAATGTGCCGGATGCGATAATACGATGACATCCTATCACAACAAATTAAAAAATATTTACTACTACAAATGTAATGGTTGTAATAAAACAATTAACGCAGAATCATTAATCAAATCGAAGAATAAAGGGGTTCACGAACAGTTCGATGAATTACTAGACAATTTCAGATTTTCAAAAGTAATGC
>CALQJH020000218.1 GCA_943330835.2 Candidatus Kuenenia stuttgartensis | reverse complement strand
GCTAACGATTTTCCAACTCAATAATTTCACAATCTTTGATATTGTCTTTATCAATCACAAACTTTACTATCGTTCTTACTTTGTGCCAGCCTTGTTTCCCTGCTGCGCCTGGGTTGATATGCAGACATTGCAATTTCTCGTCGTACATTATTTTCAAAATATGAGAGTGTCCGCTGATAAATAATTTCACTTGTTGAGCGGCAATTTTATTTTTTATGCCAAGGGAGTATCGCCCGGGATAGCCGCCAATATGTTGAATCATCACTTTTACATTTTCACAATCGAAAGTAATATTTTCAGGGAATTCGGATCGGATATCTATCCCATCAATATTGCCATAGACGCCTCTGGTAATTGAGGTATTGCCTAAGTTTTGTAATCCTATTTTCAATTGATCCACAAGTTCAATCGTTCCAAAATCACCTGCGTGCCAGATTTCATCACAATCTTTGAAGTGCTCAAAAATGATTTCATCAAGAAATCCATGTGTATCTGATATTAAACCGATTCTTTTCACAAATGACAGGGTGATTGTTTATCGAACAAAAAATGTATTTTTAAGGGAAGATAAATTAAAAAAAATAATTCAAATTGCCTTTTAAAAGAAACTTCATTTATTATATGGATAAACGCAGTTGGAAATACTATTTCCTTATGTTGTCTTTATGCAAAAGCTATTAATTTTACAAGTTGGATTTTTTTTCCTTTTTAATTTCACCTTTTTAATTTTACATAGATGCCACATTATAAAACATTAGGCGTAATACCTCACAAACGCCATACTCAATTCAGAAAACCAGATGGTTCTTTGTATTCAGAACAATTATTTTCAACAGAGGGATTTTCAAATGATTATTCTATTTCCTACCACACTTATGCGCCCACATTAATTGTAAACTGTGATGATCCAATTGATGTATCGCCAATTGTAGCAGAAGAAAAGATGCTGAAACACCGAAGCTTTGAAGGGTTTAATGTTAAACCGGAAGCGGATTTCCTGAACAGCAGGATGGCCGTTTTAGTAAATGCGGATTGTCATATTGTATTGGCTGCGCCACAAAAAAGTATGGTTGATTATTTTTACAAAAATGCTGATGCAGATGAAATGATTTTTGTTCATGAAGGCAGTGGCGTAGTAAAAACATGTTATGGCGAATTGGAATTTAGTTATGGCGATTATATCGTTTTACCCAGAGGAACAATTTATCAGATTCATTTCAATAATGAGAAAAATCGATTATTTATTGTTGAGTCTTTTCATCCCATCAGATATCCCAAGCGTTATACAAGTCGCAATGGTCAGTTGATGGAGCATGCTCCTTTTTGCGAGAGAGATATTCGCGGCCCTGAAAATTTAAAAACGCATGATGAGAAAGGTGATTACATTATTAAAACAAAAAAGAAAGGACAGTTGTATGGCATTCATTATGGGACACATCCTTTTGATGTTGTAGGTTGGGATGGGTGTTGTTATCCGTATATTTTCAGCATTCATGATTTCGAGCCCATTACAGGAAGAGTGCACCAGCCACCACCTGTTCATCAGACTTTTGAAACAGCTGCCTTTGTGGTTTGTTCATTTGTGCCTCGTTTGTATGATTATCATCCGCAATCTATTCCTGCACCATATAACCATAGCAATATTGACAGCGATGAACTATTATATTATGTAGACGGAGATTTTATGAGCAGAAAACATGTTACTCGCGGCATGATTACATTGCATCCTGCTGGCATTCCTCATGGGCCTCATCCCGGGACTGTAGAGAAGAGTATTGGAGCAAAAGAAACCAAGGAGCTGGCTGTGATGGTAGATACTTTCAGGCCTTTGCAATTAACTAAGGCCGCATTGGAAATAGAGAATGAAGGGTATGTGATGAGTTGGGCGGAGTAGAGGGGGTGGGTTGGTTGGTTGGTGAGTTGATTGGAGGTGAGTTTGAGACTAATTGCCAATCGAATTTCCAAATCAAATTTCTTATAATAAAAAAATCCTCCGAATTGGAGGATTTTTTTATTAAATAGCATGCTAAAATTTATTCGGCTTTTGGTTCTTCAGCAGCAGGAGTTTCTCCTTCGCCAGAAGCGCTGTCCATTTTAGCTTTCAAACCTGCTAAAACACCTAAATCACCTAATGTAGACTTTTCAACTTTTGATTGAATATTCTTCACAGCTTTTTTAGTTTGTTCTACTTCAGTTTTTCTTTCTTTAATTTCAACTTGTTTTTCTTCTTCTTTCTCTTGTTCCCACAAGCGAGTATGACTTAACAAGATGCGCTTATCATTACGATCGAATTCGATAACCATGAATTGAGCTACTTCATCAGCGCCAATCATTCTTTCGTCTTCTTTCATTAAATGACGAGCTGGAGCATATCCTTCTAATCCGTATGGCAATTGAATTACAGCACCTTTTTCATCTTTCTTCACGACTGTTCCTTCGTGAATCGACCCGATAGTGAATACTGTTTCCAAAGAATTCCATGGATCTTCTTCAATTTGCTTATGTCCTAATTGAAGTTTGCGCCCTTCTTTATCAATACTTAAAATGATTACTTCAATTTCTTTTCCAACTTTAGTGTATTCGTTAGGGTTATTAAAGCGTTTCAACCAGCTTAAATCGCTGATGTGAATCATTCCGCCGATGCCAGTTGATAATTCAACAAACACACCATAAGGAGTGATATTTTTCACCGTACCCATATGGCGAGATTGCTCAGGGAATCTTGTTTCGATAGTGCTCCATGGATCTTCTGTCATTTGTTTGATAGAAAGACTCATCTTACGTGTTTCTTTGTCAAGTGTAACCACTTTTGCTTCATGCTCATCTCCTAATTTGAAGAATTCTTTTGCATTGATTGGTGTGTTAGCCCATGTAATTTCACTTACGTGAACCAAACCTTCAACACCTGGCATAATTTCAAGGAAAGCGCCATAATCTTCGATGTTTACTACTTTACCTTTGATGATTTCTCCTTCTTTAAGATTTTCTGCTAAAGTATCCCAAGGATGAGGAGTTAATTGTTTCAAGCCTAAGCTGATACGTTTTTTATCATCATCAAAATCAAGAACTACTACATTGATTTTTTGATCCAACTTCAATACTTCTGAAGGATGGTTGATACGTCCCCAAGAAATATCAGTGATATAAAGTAAACCATCCAATCCACCTAAATCAAGGAATGCTCCGAAATCAGTGATGTTTTTGAT
>CALQJH020000217.1 GCA_943330835.2 Candidatus Kuenenia stuttgartensis | reverse complement strand
CCGAAGATGATACGATAAACTTCATAGTAAAAAATTAATTAGATGCGCCAAAGATAAAATATTGCAGTTAATGAAAGCAAGTTAATTTCATACTAATTTCAAACATTCAATCTACATAATTATTAACATCCGATGGGGCCATTAAATATAGGGATAGAAAAAGCCACTCAAAAAGTAAAGCAATATTGCGCTTATCAGGAAAGAAATCATGATGAAGTGAGGCAAAAGCTGTACACATATGGATTATACCAAGATCAGGTGAATAGTGTATTATCGCAGTTGATAGATGAAAACTACTTAAATGAGGAAAGGTATGCCATTGCATTTGCAGGAGGAAGATTCCGAATAAAGGATTGGGGAAGAGTAAAAATAAAATATGAACTCAAAAAACACCAGGTTAGCGAATATTGTATAAAACAAGCACTTTTAAACATAAGTGAAGAAGAATATCAACAAAAATTAGAGAAATTAGCAACAATAAAATTAAAGTCATTAAAAGGCGAAAAAAACGAATTTATCAAAAAAAAGAAGCTACAATCGTATTTAATGCAAAAAGGGTATGAATCTTATTTAATTAACGAGCGGCTTCAAAAAATGTAATTATAGTATGTCCGAAGATTTAATAATAGCAACAGGATCAAAAGATGAGCAATATCAACATATAACCCGCCAAATAAAGGCGTTAATAGAAGGCGAGGAAGATGTCATTGCTAACTTGGCAAACATTGCAGCATCTTTAAAACAACAATTTAATTGGTTGTGGGTGGGATTTTATTTGGTAAAAAATGAAGAATTGGTCCTTGGTCCTTTTCAGGGACCTGTTGCCTGCACAAGGATTAGAAAAGGCCGTGGTGTTTGCGGAGCTGCATGGTTACAAGCAGAAACGATTATTGTAGATGAGGTTGCGCTGTTTCCGGGACATATTGCCTGTAGCAGTTTGTCGAAGTCTGAAATTGTAGTACCTCTTATAAAAGAAGGAGAAGTATGTGGAGTATTGGATGTAGACAGCGAAGAATTAGCTGCTTTTGATGCAATTGATAAAACAAATTTAGAATTAATTATTTCACTCTTAACCCCGTAGGGGTGAAATTATTCCACAAGAGAAGAGAGAATCCACAACCCCATTGGGGTGAAATTACTCTACGACACCCCCCAGCTTGTATTACCATCCTTATCATCTTTAATTACAATCCCCATTTCAATCAATTGATTTCTGATTTTATCGGAAGTAGCGAAGTCTTTTTTTGATTTGGCTTCTTTGCGTATATCAAGGAGCAATTGCATCACTGGAGTAAGTAATGTATTATTTGACTCATCAATATTTTTTAGTCCGAAAATGTTTTCTAAAAAATCCGCGAACTTATTTTTCATTAATTCCAGTGTTTCGCTTTTAATAGCGGTTGCAGGAATAAGACCATCCTTTAAAGAATTAATAACAGGAGCCATTTCAAACATATTTGCGATAACCCTTGGTGTGCCGAAGTCATCATCCATAAATTCTTCAAACTCGTTTAGCCAGGTATTAATTTTAGTATCGAGTTCAATATCGGTTGCGTTTTTGTTTTTTTCAAAAGATAATTTTTTCAAAACTTCAAAGGCTTCCCATAATCTTTTAAAAGCTTTCTCGCTTGACATCAGCGCTTCATTGCTAAAATCGAGCGTGCTTCTGTAATGACTTTGTAAAATAAAAAAACGAATCGTCATGGGATGAAACGGCTGGCTTAATAAAGGGTGATTGCCGCTAAACAAATCCGTTAGTTTAATAACATTATTGTAACTTTTACCCATTTTCCTTCCATTAATAGTAATCATATTATTGTGCATCCAGTATTTTACCGGCGCGGTATGATTACAAATAGTGCTTTGTGCGATTTCGCTTTCATGATGGGGAAACAATAAATCCATTCCACCGCCATGTATATCAAACTGAGCACCTAAGTATTTTGTTGCCATTGCAGAACATTCAATATGCCAACCTGGGAAACCTTCTCCCCATGGGCTTTTCCAGCGCATGATGTGTTCTGCAGGAGCCGCTTTCCATAAGGCAAAATCAGCCGCATCTTTTTTTTCTTGTTGTCCTTCAAGGTCGCGCGTTAAAGATTCTCTATTACTAGAATCTAATAATTCATCAATTACTCTTCCGCTTAATTTTCCATAATCATAATTCGCTGCATATTTTTTTACATCAAAATAAACAGAACCGTTTACTGCATAAGCAAATCCCTTTTCAATAATATCTTCAATCATTCCAATTTGCTCAACGATATGTCCTGTTGCGGTTGGTTCAATGCTTGGTTCAATACAATTAAATTGCTTCATTGCCCAATGAAAAAGATTTGTGTACTTCTGCACAAGTTCCATGGGTTCCAGTTTTTCCAATTGTGCTTTCTTGCTTACTTTATCTTCTGCCTCTCTTCCTTCTTCTTCAAAATGTCCCGCATCAGTGATATTTCGAACATAACGAACTTTATATTTTTTGAAAGTCAAGTATCTGTATACAATATCAAAACTAACATATGGTCTTGCGTGTCCTAAATGACTTTCTCCACTAACGGTAGGACCACAAACATACATGCCCACGTGTCCTGGGGTTATAGATTCGAAAACTTCTTTTTTTCTGGAATAAGAATTGTGAATATGTAAAGCCATTCTTTTATTTAACATTTAGGAGTACAAATATAAGTTGATAAGTTGATAGGATGAAGGGTTTGGGCTGTTCAAAGAGTTTGTAGCTGATAACAAAAAGTGTTACTTGTATTTCAAGTCTGTAACAATCGGGAAGTGATCACTAAGCTTTCTCTTTATTCGACAATATTGTTGCACATCAAATCGGGGATCAACAAAAATATTATCAATTCGCAGCGTGGGAGAAATGCCGGCAAAAGTATTTCCAATACCAGCGCCTTTAGCAACAAAAGTATTAATCATATTCTTGCCAATGGTGTTATAAGCGTAACTATTAGGAACGTCATTAAAATCGCCACATAAGATATTGGGGTAAGGGCTTTTTGATAATGCTCTTTTAATCCAATCGCTTTGACGATGCCTTTTGATATAACCCTTTTTAAATTTAGCAATAATGTTTTTAGATTCAAGTAGGTCTGTTTCGCCTGTGATTGCGGGGTTGTCTAAATATTTTCTGTTGTCTATGCTGAATCTTAATGTTTGTAAATGAATATTGAATACACGAAAAGTATCTGTATTCTTT
>CALQJH020000216.1 GCA_943330835.2 Candidatus Kuenenia stuttgartensis | reverse complement strand
TCTGGTCTCATTTTCTTTCCTTTCACTTCGCTCCTTAATGCATTGCCATTTTCATCAAAGAGTTGGTATTCCATAAAGTATTCCTCAGCTTTCCGTAAGCCAGATTTTTCTAAAATTGTTTCCAAAATAACTTCCCCCCATCTGCCTTGAGTTTTGGACTCACCTTTTAATGCCTTTGTTAAATTTCTGGTTTCTTGAGTTATTGTTTGATTAAGCTCGGTTAATTCTTTAACTCTTTCCCCAAGAGAAAAACGTTCTTTAGATTCGGCGTTATATACATCATCAACTTGTTTCTTAAACGATTCTATGTTTTTACCAAGAGGCTCTAATATGCCTTTCATATTCTCTTTATTAAGCTCTGTAAATCGTTGGGATTTATTTTCAAAAATTCTATTTGCAACATTTTCAAATTCTGTTGAAAATTTCTTATTAAGATCTTCCACTTCAGCTTTATTATTTTTCAATTTTTCTTCTAGTGCATTTCTATTCGCCGATTCTATTGATAACAAACGATAGTTTTCATCTCTTTGATCTGTTATTATTTTTATATCCTCTTTAAGTTTTGTGCCCTCTTCTATTTTTTCAATAAGTCTGTTATTAATTGAATTTTCATTTGCGGTGGTAATCGCTTTAATCTCAATCAATTCTTTTTCTAATTTTTGGAGGGCTACAGATGTTGCATTCTTTGAAATGATCCAGATACAAATTGAGCCTGTAATTAATCCAATCAAAGAAGAAATAATAATTGTTGTCATAATTGTGTTTTTTAAATTAATTTATCTTCCCAATGTTGCCAGATTATAGCCATACTTAGAGTGTCCAATTTACAATATTTTTTTAGTGCATCGATATACAATGACTTAACAGCATCATTATTTTTATTCAATCCAAATATCATATCCTGATAGGCCATCATGGCAGCCCCGCCTTCTCTAACAACAATTTGTTCTCCATTTGCTGTAATCGTTGGGGTAGGTAGTAATTTATATGGATTTATAATTTTCCCATTTTCATCTTGCGCATATAAATTTTCTTCCTGAAGCCATTCGATAATAGTATTTGATTTTGTAGATGCAAGCACAGCAGGCAGCGCAACTTTGATACTTGTCCTTCCACCCATTACAGGATGATAATAATATTTTTTAGCCAGTTCATGCATGTCTAAAAGCTTTGTAGCATCTTCATCATTAAATTTTACTACCCTCGACAACCAATCAATTAATTCTCTATCCTCAACTCTATCTAAATTCTGTAAATAATAATATACTGATTTCAATTGCACATTCTCGTATGGACTCCAGGTTAAAAATGTTCCTTCAAGACCTAGTTGATTTTTTAATGTTCTTACAAATTCTATGTTAGGATAAATTGATTCAGTATTAAGCCATTCGGAATGTACTGGCTTCGCTCCTTTGTGAGAAATAGTATGACAAGACCACTGAAAAATAACATTTTCATATGGGCGCATACCTGTATGCAGAGGAATACACATTGTACTGGTTTCTACATCAAAAAAATGAATAGGATAAACTACATTATTCATTTCATCAGCTAAATCAGCTAAAATAAATTCTTCGGTTTTTGTGATTTGATATAATGGTCTGTTGTTATAATAAGGTTTCTCGTTATTAGATGAAACTATTTCTATAGGAATATCATTCAGCGAGGTTTTGCCATTACTAATCAATTCATCGATGCATCCTAATTCGCCAGCTGCTCGTTTTTCATTATTCAAACTCCTTAAACGATTTACATTTCCCAACTGTCCCAATTCTAAAATATGGGGCTTAGGCAAAGCTAATTCACCCCAGCAAGTTTTAAACCCGCTTTGCTCATGGGTTTCATCGGTAAGATTGTATTCGCATGTTGAACAGGCACAAGATATTGGTGTTTCAATTCTGGTGTCATTAAGCACACTTGATACAAATTGACCGGCTGCATTTACTACTTCTTGCATGACTTGCGCAACCGGAATATTAACATCTACCACTTTTACAAAAAGGGTGTCAGCAGCAAATGCCTCGCGCAACAACTCAAGTAGATCTTCACCACCCGTGTAAATAATTTCTACATTCCTGTAACGCGAATTAGGATTAGCTGGAATTTCATGCAATTCAAAAACACTTATTAAATTATCAAACGTGGATACACTAGAAGTGTCTGGCATCATTAAAAAACTTGAGACGACACACGCTGGAAATTTTTCCCGAACAACTTTTGTTTGATAGGCAACATCTTCGATATAAGGTTTCATATCACCCTTTGACCAATAATTTTTTTCAGTCAAAGACTTTATAGAATCAAATGACTTTGATTTCACTTCAATTACCTGAATCTTATCTCCAAGTTTTTTTAAAATGTCTACGCGCACCAATTGATTGTTAACCATAATTGCAGGTTCAAACAATGTGATATTTTCATTATTTATCAAAAAATTATTTGTGGTTTCAACGGCCTCCATAACAGTTCCTGTAATTTCAATTCCTTCAGGAAAAAGCAATTGTGCAAGATGGCCAAACATAAAGCCGGCATCAGCAAGCATTGCCATATATTCGTTTGTATCCATGCTGCTGGGAAAGCCATGTTTTTTATAATACAACTTGGTTGGACAAGTTCTTGCTATCTTAAAATCCGACTTCGATACATGTGCCATTTCTAGATTTTATGTTGTTAAAAAATTATAATCTCAAGATTTGCATTGATTAAATAAATATTAATAGCAATTAGTTGATTGATATAATAATACCGTCATTTCGTTTTTTAAATAAAAAAATAACAAGTCTTCAAATGTTTTATTTTCCCAGCCCCTTCCCATTCATTTATTTTATGTTGCAAAGCATTTTTTACAACTTCTAAATCTGGCCAGGAGCCCTTATCAAAGGCAAAGAGCATCTTGTCTGTTTTAAAATATTGTTCTTGCGCTACCATTACTTCTTCCATAGATTTCATTAAATCAGCGCCCGATGCGTGGGTAGGAGAAATAGTAAATTTAAATCTTGGATATAAACAGCCTGGTTCTTTTGCAGATTCAACATGTTCACAAAGTTTGATTACATCGTTTATGTTCATTCGCAGACAGTCGGCTAAGTAATACATACAATACGATCCCTTTATTAATGCAGGACATACGATGTGAATTTGTTCTGTTTTGAGTAACAGTAAATCTTCTGTGAAAATTTTGAATGGGGGTTGCGTAACAATGATACTATT
>CALQJH020000215.1 GCA_943330835.2 Candidatus Kuenenia stuttgartensis | reverse complement strand
CTGAATTTAAAATAAATCAATACCATGGAGAGAACACAAATAATGGAGTTGCAAATAATCACAGGTAATATTCCTTTCAGCACACCATAGACTACCCATATAATAGTACTTACAAAAACAATCAGCATCATAAAGAGATTCAAATCTTTAACACTCTTCGTCTTCCAGGTATGTACAACCTGAGGAATAAAGGTAAGACTACTCAAAGCTGATCCAATATGCCCTATGACTTCTGTTGTATCCATTAGGTTCGTTGGTTGGTTGATTCGTTGATTCGTTGATTCGTTGATCGGATGATTGATCGGATGATTGAGTAATTCTTTGATTAGGCGATTCGATCATTATTGGTTTCAACAATCCTTCAACCTTTCAACAACCTTTCAACAATCTTTCAACCCTTCAACAACCTTTCAACCCTTCAACAACCCTTCAACAATTATTTCTCCATTTGCTCTATAACAGCATTAGTCACACCGGTAAATGAAAAACCACCATCATGAAAAAGATTCTGCATCGTAACCATTCTTGTGTGATCGCTAAACATCACTACACAATAATTAGCACAATCTTCTGCACTGGCGTTACCCAGAGGACTCATTTTTTCTGCATAGTTGATAAAGCCATCAAAACCCTTTACGCCACTCCCTGCAGTTGTACGGGTCGGCGACTGTGATATGGTATTCACTCTGACATGTTTTTTTACACCATAATGATAGCCAAAACTGCGAGCTACACTTTCCAATAAAGATTTGGCATCAGCCATTTCATTGTAATCAGGAAAAACTCTTTGAGCAGCGATATAGCTTAATGCAATAACACTACCCCAATCATTAATAGCATCTTTTTTCATACAATTCGCCAACACTCTATGCAAACTCATTGATGAAATTTCAAACGTTTTTAAATTATGCGCATAATCAATTTCCGTGTAATGTTTTCCTTTACGCACATTCAAACTCATCCCAATAGAATGAAGAATAAAATCAAAACCCCCACCGAAATGCTCCATCGATTTGGTGATTAAATTATCTACATCTTCTGCATTACTTACATCACAAGCAATTACAGGAGCATTTATTTTCTCAGCCAACTTATTTATTTCTCCCATACGCATGGCCACAGGAGCATTGGTTAAAACAATCTGTGCCCCTTCTTCATGACACTTTATAGCCGTTATCCAAGCAATTGATTTTTCATCAAGTGCGCCAAAAATGATTCCTTTTTTTCCTTTCAAGAGATTGTTGCCCATAATTGATAATTATTTCTTTGATTATTTAAGATTTGTAAAATTAATTGTTCTCGTTCAATTTCCTATCATCTCTTTTGCATTCTCTAAAGCTGCTGCAGTTGGCTTTTCTCCTCCCAGCATTTTCGCAATCGTTACAATGCGTTCTTCTTTATTCAGCACACTTACTCTTGTCGATATTTTATTTCCCTGAACTTCTTTATATACAAAATAATGACTTGTTGCACGAGCCGCAATTTGAGGCTGATGTGTAATGGCAATCAACTGATGTGCCGCAGACAAATCTTTCATAATGAGCCCGACTTGCTTGGCGGCTTCTCCACTAATACCTGTATCAATTTCATCGAAAATCAAAGTTGGCAAAGATAATTTTTGTGCCACCAAAGATTTTATACTTAACATCAATCTGCTCAATTCCCCGCCACTGGCCACTTTCCCCAATGGCTCAAATTTGTTGCTCTTATTGGCATCAAATAAAAAATCAATGCTGTCCATACCTGTAGAAGTGATATCCGTCGGATTGATTTGTACTTTCAATTTGGCATTAGGCATTCCCACTTTCACTAATAAGTGATTCACTTGATCAACAAAGCTATCAACCTGTGCCAATCTGTTTGTAGAAATTTTCTTTGCAATAACAACACAATCTTCAAGTGTTTTTTTCTCTGCTAATTCCAATTTTTCAATTGAAGTAAAAACATCAGCATAACTTTCTAATTTCAATTGCAAAGAGGTTTTTATTTGTAATAGCTCTGCAGTTGAATGAACGCCGTGTTTTTTCAGGAGCTTATACCCATCTGAAATCCTGTCATTTATTACAGCTATCCTATCAGCATCATATTTTATTCCATGGTCAATTTGTACAAGTTCAGATGAAATATCCTGTACTTCTATAGAAACACTTGTTAATCTTTTAGAAAGATCTTCAATTGCTGCATGAAAAGATTCAAGCGTTTTTAATTTATTGGATAAAGATTTCAGCTGGTGAACAAGAGGATGTTCACTTTCACTTAATGAGGAATAAATATTTTCCAGTTGCAGTTTGATATTTTCTGCATTGTTCAGTAACTGGAGCGCTGCATCCAATTGCTCTAATTCGTTTTCCTGCAAGGATAATTCCTCCAACTCTTCAAACAAAAATGTATGATAATCCAATTCTTTATTAGCCAAATCTTGTTGCTGTCGCAATTGAAACAATTCCTTTTTTACACTAGTATAAGATTCAAATTTCTCTTTTATACTGAACAACAGAAGGCTATTGCCCGCAAGAGCATCCAATACCTCACGCTGGAAATTTTCCGAACTAATTTCAAGTGTATCAAATTGCTGGTGAAGATCTACAAGAAAAATGCTTAATTGTTTTACCTGAGAAAGATTTACCGGAGTATCGTTTATAAAACTTCTTGATTTTCCATTTGAAGTAATTTCTCTTCTAATAATTATTTCCGGTTCAAGATCTAATTCATGCTGCATGAAAAAATCACCAACCAGCTCATTGTTATTTAATTTAAAACGCCCCTCAATAACACATTTTTTGGTAGTGTCGTGCAACACACCGCTATCTGCTCTTTGACCCAAAATCAAATTCAATGCGCCCATCAAAATACTTTTACCTGCACCTGTTTCACCGGTAATAATATTTAACCCAGATGAAAAATTTACTTCCAATTCATCTATGATAGCATAATTCTGTATGTGTAGTTTGGATAACATTTTAGTGAGGCAAATTACTGAAAACTATTTTGTAATAGACAAGAAAATTATCGAAAAGAATAGTTGTTTTAACAGCTCCTCCATTTTCAACCTTTCAACCATCTTTCAACCATCTTCAACCATCTTTCAACCATCTTTCAACCATCTTCAACCTTCTTTCAACCTTCTTCAACCATCCTCCCTTCTTCCCAAAAAAAAAGTCCACCTTAATTGATGAACTTTCGAATGATATAAAAAGGATATTTTTTATTT
>CALQJH020000214.1 GCA_943330835.2 Candidatus Kuenenia stuttgartensis | reverse complement strand
TAACGCATACGAGGCCACAATCATTCCTTCAATTAAAATATGTGGAATGAATTCCATTAAATACCTGTCTTTAAAAGTGCCTGGCTCACTTTCATCTGCATTGCAAACTAAATAACGGGGAACGCCATCTGGCTTTGCTAAAAAACTCCACTTCATACCAGTTGGGAATCCCGCACCACCACGACCTCTTAAGCCGCTTTTTTTTACTTCCTCAACGATGTCATTTGGCTGCATCTTCAATGCCTTTTCTACACTACGATAGCCACCTTCTCGGCGATACACATCGTAATGACGAATACCTTCTACATGTTGTTTTTCTAATAATAATTTTCTTCCCATTATATTAATTCGCTTTTGCTCTGCACTCTTCAATAATAGTATCTACTTTTTCTTTGGTTAAATGTTCACGATACGTTTTTCCAAACTGCATCAAAGGTGCATAACCGCAAGCACCCAAACATTCTACCGTTTTCAAAGTAAATAAACCATCTGCAGTTGTTTCGCCAACTCCAATGCTTAGTTTTTGTTTGATATAATCAATAATATCGTCGCTGCCGTTTAGCATACAAGGGCCTGTTTGACAAACTTCAAAAACAAATTTTCCAACAGGCTTTAAATTGTACATGCTGTAAAAACTTGCTACTTCATATACTTCGATTGGCTCAATATTCAGTAAGCCGGCAACATAATCCATTACAGGAGCATCTAACCATCCGTCAAATTCAACTTGCGCTAAATGCAGAACGGGCAATAAGGCACTCTTTTGTTTACCACTCGGATAACGAGCAATAATCTCTTTCACTTTTACCAAACTTGTCTCTTTAAACTGTACCATGTTTTTATAATTCAAAAGTCAAAAGTTTAAATTCAAAATTTCGACTTTTACTTTTTAATTTTGAATTTTTAATTTTTACTTGTCCTTACGCATCCAATTCTCCTGCAATCAAATTCAAACTACTCATCGTTATTACTGCATCACTCAACATCCCTCCCTGTATTAATTCCGGATAGGCCTGGTAATAAATAAAACAAGGGCGGCGGAAATGCAATCTGTACGGCGTTCTTCCTCCATCACTAATTAAATAATAACCCAATTCTCCGTTTGCACCTTCAATAGAATGGTATACCTCACCTGCAGGCATAGCCGTTTCACCCATGATGATTTTGAAATGGTAAATCAAGGCTTCCATCTTGGTATAAACATCTTTCTTTTCAGGAAGATAATAGGCAGGCACATCAGCATGATACACTTCAGCTTCCGCACCTTTAAACTCCTGTACTTTTTGATAGGCTTGTCTGAGAATACTCAAGCTTTGCCACATCTCTTGATTACGTACCAGGAAGCGATCATAACAGTCACCCGTAGTGCCTACCGGAACAGTAAAGTCAAAATCCTGATAACTGCTATATGGCGTATGCACTCTTACATCATAATCAACACCTGCTGCACGAAGATTTGGACCTGTAAATCCATAGTTCATGGCTCTTTCGGCAGTAATTGGACCACAACCAATTGTACGATCCATAAAAATTCTGTTCCTTGCGAATAAATTTTCAAACTCTTTTAACTGTGCCGGATACCCGCTTTTCTCATCAAGAAATTTTTCTAACTTTTCAAATGCTGCATTTGTGAAGTTTCTTTCAAAACCGCCGATACGGCCAATATTTGTAGTTAATCTTGATCCACAAACTTCTTCATAGATTTCATAAATCAATTCTCTGAATTGCATTACATATAAAAATCCAGAGTACGCGCCACTATCCACACCCACAATTGAATTGCAAATCAAGTGATCAGAAATACGCGCCAATTCCATGATGATGATTCTTAAATAATCAACACGTTTAGGAGTTGAAACGCCCAACAACTTTTCGCAAGTTAAATGCCATCCAATATTATTTAGCGGCGAAGAACAATAATTTAAACGATCAGTAAGTGGTGTGATTTGATAAAGATTTCTCCTTTCTGCAATTTTTTCAAAGGCACGATGGATATAACCTACTGTAGAAGTAGCTTTCATGATGCGCTCTCCATCCAATTCCAAAATGTTTTGAAAAACACCATGCGTAGCCGGATGCGTAGGACCCAGATTTAATGTGGTCGTTTGCTTTTCAATACTTCCTTCCGGTAATAATATGTGATCACTCATAATTTCAATTTGTTCATTTTGCAATTCGATATTAATTCTCAAATTTGCAGCTCTTCAAATCATCTCATCATCTGCCAAACATATCATCATCCTTATCAATTCTTGTTTGATCTTCCAATGGAAATTCTTTTCTCATCGGAAAATAATCCATTTCATCAACGTTAAGGATTCTGATTAAGTTGGGATGCCCTACAAAATTTACCCCGTAAAAATCATAGGTTTCTCTTTCCATAAAATTTGCCGATTGGTACAATGCCGTTGCACTGTAAACGTCGGGTTGATTAATATCGGCATACACTTTAAAACGAATGCGTACATTATCTGTCCAGTTGTGCAGATGGTAAACAACAGCAAGTTCAGCGCCTTTGTTATCAGGATAATGAACCGCTTGTAAATCAGTTAAAAAATTAAATTTCAATTCAGCATCATCAAATAAAAACTGCAGCACTTTTAAATTAATTTCTTTTACTGCTGTAAAGGTAAGCATGCCATAAGGCTCTTGCCAATCCGTTAATTGTTCGCCGAATTTCTCTGTTAATTTTTGTTTTATAATTTCGTTTGTCAACATTTCTTTTTTGTTTCAAGTGTTTAAAAAGTTCAAGATGTTTAAAAGGTTATTCAGAATGTATATTTAACCTATTGAACTTATTCAACCTTTTCAACTTATTAAACAGTTATTGTATTCCATAACTATTCATCAACTCTTTATACTGGTCACTATGTCTTCTTCTCAATCCTTCTGCATTTACCAATTCCTGTATTTTCATAAACCCATCCAAAATAGCTTCTGGTCTTGGTGGGCAACCTGGCACATAAACATCAACCGGAATAACCTGATCTATTCCTTGTAAAACAGAATAAGTATCAAAAATTCCGCCACTGCTTGCACATGCTCCAACAGCAATTACCCAACGGGGTTCCGCCATTTGTACATAAACTTGTTTTAAAACCGGTCCCATTTTTTTTGAAATCGTACCCATCACCATTAATAAATCACATTGACGAGGAGAAAATCCAACTCTTTCAGAACCAAAGCGAGCTAAATCATAATGACTCCCCATTGTTGCCATGAATTCAATCC
>CALQJH020000213.1 GCA_943330835.2 Candidatus Kuenenia stuttgartensis | reverse complement strand
ATTGGAATGGAAATTAGAACTGCCGTTTTTGGGAAAGAAGTAAGCAAATTGAAAGAAGGTGAAGATGAATATAAAATACAATTGCGTTACAACGATCTGTTGAGAAACAATATCACCGACTTGATGAACATGCGTATCACTTTTATGGACATGACTACCATGCGTATAAAGTCTGTACCAGTAAGTGCTGTAGCTACTGTTGATTATACCAATACATCCGGAGCCATTGCACGTAAAAATGTAAAACGTACTATTCAATTACAATCGAATGTGCTGGATCCCTCAATGACAGCTAAAGTAAATAAGGAAATAGCTGAAAAAATAAAGACGTTTAAAACATTAGTTACAATACCTGGCGATGTTAGCATTCGCCAAACTGGACAAGGAGAACAAGAAGCAGAAACAAATAGTTTCTTAGGTATGGCATTGTCAATTGCATTAGGATTAATATTTCTTATTCTTGTTTTGCAATTCAATTCATTGAGTAAGCCATTCATTGTATTGACAGAAATCTTCTTTTCAATCATCGGCGTTTTATTGGGCTATGCCATAACAGGTATGACTATTGCCAGTATCATGTTGGGTGTTGGCGTTATTGGATTAGCGGGCATTGTAATTAAAAACGGCATATTACTTATAGAGTTTACAGACGAATTGAGAGGAAGAGGTATGCGAACAAGAGAAGCAGCCATTACCGCAGGGAAAATTCGCATCATCCCAGTCATGCTTACAGCCATTGCAACAATTTTAGGATTATTGCCATTAGCCGTTGGATTTAATATTGATTTTGTTTCTTTCTTTCAGCATCTAAATCCACACATTTTCTTCGGGGGTGATAGTGTTGTATTCTGGGGGCCTCTTAGCTGGACAATTATCTTCGGATTAATTTTCGCATTTTTCCTTACGTTGATTATGGTGCCAAGTATGTATCTTATTTCAGAAAGATTAAGAAGACCAATGGAAAGATTCTATGGCACAAAATATGTTGCCTTATTTGGATTCACTGGACCATTTTTCTTTTTGTTTGTGTTGATTATGTACGCAGCAAAAAGAATGCAAGGAAAGAAAGTTTGGAACGGGAAGATGAAGCATTAATGTAACTTGAAAATAATAATGCTACATGAGTAAAGAAATCAACTATATTGATATCAACAGGAAATCATGGAATGTAAAAACAGGTATTCATATCCAATCTGCATTCTATGATGTTGAAAGATTTTTAAACGGGAAAAGTTCACTGAAGGAGATAGAATTGAATTTATTAGGAGATGTGACTGGAAAAAGTATTCTGCATCTTCAATGTCACTTCGGCCAGGACAGTATTTCACTAAGCCGAATGGGCGCAAAAGTTACGGGAATTGATTTCTCTGATATCGCTATTGAGAAAGCAAAACATTTTTCAGTAGAAACAAAGACAGATACCTCTTTTATTTGTTGCGATATTTATGATTTGCCCAATTATTTAAATCAAGAATTTGATATTGTATTTACCTCATACGGAACAATAGGCTGGTTGCCCGATCTAAACAAATGGGCTGAAGTAGTATCAAGGTTTGTAAAACCAGGAGGTGAATTTATTTTTGTAGAGTTTCATCCTGTCGTGTGGATGTTTGATAATGATTTTGAAAAAGTTGGATATAATTATTTTAATACTGGGCCGATAATAGAAACCTACAATGGTACTTATGCAGATAAATCAGCCAATATCACTCAGGAATATGTGATGTGGAACCATGGAATTAGTGAAGTACTTCAATCTTTAATAAAAAACAATCTTGAAATAAAGTCCTTCGAAGAGTTTAATTATTCACCTTACAATTGCTTTAGCCATACGATTGAGTTTGAGCCAGGTAAATTCAGGATAACAACATTTGGAGATAAAGTGCCAATGGTATACTCGCTAAAAACAACTAAGCCCATACATTAAGTTGATACTTTTTCTCTTTTCAACCTTTCATATCCCGCAATATTCATCATCACCAACAACATTCCGTAAAACACATCCTCCACAGGAATCGTATAAATCCGTGTAGCTAAATTTTCAGCATCATTATACAACACCACAGGAATGGCAGTTAATAATCCATTAATCAATAAAAACGGAAGCAGAATAATCAAATACGAAATTAAAAACGCATTGGTATTAAATGTTTTAAGATATTTTTTTGAGGTATCTAAGAATAAAATAAAAATTCCATTAAAAAAGAAAGTGTAAAACGTGTAGGATTTGTCGTGATTGACGATAGCATAAATTAAAAGTAATATACCAATCGCATTTAAAATAATATTGCCAAATACTGTTCGCTGAATTTTTGGAAAATAACATCTTATACATTCATAAATAAAAACACAGCAATATGGCACAACAAAAAAGAACAACACTTCTTCAATTGGCAGATTGTATAATTTAATTCCCGTAATATAATTTTCATTGAAACTCCAAACGCCTTGTTTCGTAAAAACCGTATCCCAAATAATGTAAAACAAAGCCGGTAACAACATCGCTTTGAACAAGTGTTTCCATTTTGTATGGAACGCTACCTTCTTATCAAAACTCAATGCCAACGGACCTATAATGGAACCGAGGAGGATGAGGAAGTATGTGTAGTGGATATTCAAAAGTAAAAATTTTTTGGTGTTTATTCTTTATTGTTTCGATCCCACTCAACCCCACTAAGCTGTAAGTTCATTGGCGATTGACATATAACCTGTTGAACGTTTTGAACCTATTAAACCTTTGAACTTTTAAACTCTCTGTCCCTCCTCACCTTATCCCAATACTTCTTCGCGACAAACAGCATACCAAAACTTTCACCATCTTCTTTTCCTAAATGCTTGTGATGCATTTTATGCGCCCATCGAATAGTCCTCACATAAGTATTATTACTTCTGGTAAACCATTTGAATCTTTGATGTATAATAACTTCGTGAACAATGAAATAACCTAACCCATATAAGGCAATACCAAAACCTATGGCTGCTACTATATAGAGTTGATTTTGTAAACCCAACATAATACATAACCAACTCGGTATGGCAAATATCAAAAAGAAGGCATCATTTTTTTCAAAAAAACCCGCTGTTGGTTGGTGATGATCTTCATGCAAATACCATAAAAATCCATGCATGACAAACTTATGTGTTAGCCATGTAATCCCCTCCATTAAAAAGAAAGTGATCATCACTACTGCAACAAAAATAAATGCGCTCATAATAAAGTCCTTAACAATAAAAAAAACAT
>CALQJH020000212.1 GCA_943330835.2 Candidatus Kuenenia stuttgartensis | reverse complement strand
GTTGTAGAAAAAGAAGAGACACATAGTTAAGACTTTTGAAATTTTAATAAAAGACTAACAGCTAAAAGAAAATAGCTAAAAGCGAAAAAGAATATGTCATTACTCAAATACGAATCACAACAAAGGGAACCACTTGTAGCTGGTAACAAAGACTATCATCAGGTTACGGAAGATATTATTAGTCCCATTGAAATGAAGCCAAGCAGGCTTTGGTATATTGGTTTTTACATCAGCGTTGGTTTATTGCTTTTTGGAGCTTACAGCGTATACAGAGAGGTAACTTATGGTATTGGACAATGGAATTTAAATAAAACAATTGGATGGGGCTGGGATATCACCAACTTTGTTTGGTGGGTAGGTATCGGTCACGCAGGTACGCTAATCTCTGCGATTCTATTATTGTTTCGTCAGGGATGGAGAACAGGTGTAAACAGAGCTGCGGAAGCGATGACGATTTTTGCGGTAATGTGCGCAGGTCAATTTCCAATCTGGCATATGGGTCGTGTATGGATGGCTTTCTTTGTATTGCCTTATCCAAACTCACGCGGTCCATTATGGGTAAATTTCAACTCTCCCCTTTTATGGGATGTGTTTGCGATATCAACTTATTTTACGGTATCATTATTATTCTGGTATTCAGGATTGTTGCCCGATTTGGCTACCGTGAGAGACAGAGCTAAAACTAAATTGCGTAAGTTATTATATGGCGTCGCTTCATTTGGTTGGACAGGAAGTACTAAACATTGGCAACGTCACGAATCACTTTCCTTAGTATTGGCTGGTTTAAGTACACCGCTTGTACTTTCGGTACATACGATTGTATCTTTTGATTTTGCAACTTCAATTGTTCCAGGTTGGCATACGACAATCTTCCCTCCATATTTTGTTGCCGGAGCCGTTTTTAGTGGATTTGCCATGGTGCAAACCTTATTAATTGTTGTTAGAAAAGTAATGGGCTTACAAGATTACATTACTCTTGGTCATATTGAAGCCATGAATAAGGTTATTGTATTAACGGGTAGCATTGTAGGTTGTGCTTATTTAACAGAATTATTTATTGCCTGGTACGGACAAAATCCATATGAGTGGTATGCATTCTCTCAAAACAGAGCGAATCTATTCAGTCCATATGGCTGGTCTTATTGGTTAATGATGTTCTGTAATGTGGTTTCTCCACAATTATTCTGGAGCAGAAAATTAAGAAGAAATATCACGGTTACTTTCTTCATGAGCATTGTCGTAAACATTGGAATGTGGTACGAGCGTTTCGTAATTATCGTTACTTCGATTTATCGTGATTTCTTACCATCTAGCTGGAGTACATATTATAGTCCTTCTATTTGGGAAATCGGTTTTTACCTGGGAACCTTTGGATTATTTTTTACTTGCTTCTTCCTGTTTGCAAAGTATTTCCCAGTAGTTGCTGTGGCAGAAATTAAATCAATTTTAAAAACATCAGGCGAAAATTATAAAGTAAAAATGACTGACATCGAAAAGTCGGATTCAGAAAAATTTTATGTTGAAGAGGTGGAACACGGACATTAATAACAAAAAAGTAAAAATTTAAAATTAAAAAATATTCGAAGCGGAGAACTCAGTGCAATAAGGCTAGTTTTTAATTTTTGAAACAATAAAAAAGAAACAATAAATCATATGGCTGGAGGAATTAAAAAATTTGTAGTTGGTTCATTTGACGATGAAGCAGTTTTGTTTCCGGCAGTGAAAAATGTACGTAAGGCTGGATATAAAATCCACGATGTATATACGCCTTTTCCTATTCATGGCTTAGACCATGCAATGGGATTAAGAGAAACAAGTATTCATACGGCGGGTTTTATTTATGCAATTACAGGAACAACAACAGCGCTTACTTTTATGAGCTGGGTATTTACAAAAGATTGGCCTTTAAACATTGGAGGAAAACCTCACTTTGCTTTACCAGCTTGGGTACCTATCACATTTGAGTTGACCGTTTTGTTTTCTGCTGTTGGAATGGTACTTACTTTTTGTTACTTATGTCAATTATCACCATTTGTAAAGAAACACCACTTTCATGCAAGAGCTACAGATGATTTATTTGTAATGGCAATTGAGTGTACAGAAAAAACAGACGATGCCGAGCTTCAAAGCTTCCTTCAAAAAGCAGGAGCAAAAGAAATTAATATTCAACATGCAGAAACCGGTTGGTGGATAGGAAGATACGACAGAGAACAAAAATTATACAGAGACGAAAAAGGATATTAAACCCAACGCCGTAGGCGTGAAATAATTACAACCCCGTAGGGGTGAAAATATACTAAAGAGAAAACAACAATAAAACCCCGTAGGGGTGAAATGATTATACGTATGAAAAAAGTTGCAATATTTTCGATAATTCTGCTGGCAATGAGCATTACATTTTTTAGTTGCGACAGCAAACGCGAGCCAGGAAAAATCTATATGCCAGATATGGCGTACAGCCGCGCTTATGAAACATATGCTGAAAGAGACTCTTCAACATTTACTACTGATCAATCAGCAAGAGGTGGAAGCAAAATTTATTATGATAACAACCCTGCCGCAGGAACGATTAAAAGAGGTGAGTTATTTCCTTATACCTTACCAGATGACACTACTGGTTATAAAATGAGTGCAATGGTTAATAATCCAATTGTTACCATGACTGAAGCAGAAATGAAAGAAGCTGGTCGTTTATTTAACATCAATTGTGCCATTTGCCACGGAGAAAAAGGCGCAGGAAATGGTCCAATATCTACATCTGGAAAAATTGGCGGAATCGCGAACCTTACTTTAGATATGTACGTGAAGATGGCAGACGGAACAATGTTTCATTCTTTAACTTACGGAAAAAACAATATGGGAAGTTATGCATCACAGTTAGACAGAAAACAACGCTGGATGATTGTTAAATACATTCGTACACTTCAGCCAAAACCTGCAACTGCAACGATGGCTCAAGACGGCGTAAAAATAAAATAAAAAACAATTTTGTCGTTAACGCGACATAAAGATTTTAAAATATAAAGTTTACATAGATGAATAATCAATTTGAATTACCAGGCAGCTACAAAAAATGGACATGGGGTTTGATTGGAGCCGGAGTATTAGCCTTGTTGTACGGGTTTATTATGTTACATCCATTTGAGCATGCGGCTCCTGGTAGTGGCGACCATAGCAGCACTCGTTTTTGGGCGGTATTACTGCAGAATAGCGTTTATTGGTTACTGGTAGTAAACGCATCAATGT
>CALQJH020000211.1 GCA_943330835.2 Candidatus Kuenenia stuttgartensis | reverse complement strand
CAACCTTTTGATATCGTTTTCACACTTGATGAAAATGAATGGAATGGAAATAAAAAACTGCAAATGATGGTGATAGATTGCAGAGTAAGCGAATAATGATGAGGTAAAATATTTTGCTGAGACTTTTTTAAAGCAATTCATTTCAAAACATTTCACCACATCTAAAAATCATTATACAAGCATCAAATCTACACTTCTCGAAATAAAGCTTGTCAAATTATTCCCAGTTAATAACCCTTGCGATAGTAAAGCCAAATCAGCTAAATTCTTTGCTAATTTTTCCTGCTTTACTGCATCTTGTTCAGCTAAAATTGTTTTCAAAATAGGATGATTACCATTAATCGTTAAATTAACCTCATCCGGCATTTGTGCATACCAGGAACCCATTCCACCACCCATCGACGCCATATCTTTCATTCTCCTCATCAGCTCTGGTCGTGTAGCCGTAACAGGTACAGTATCCTGACTCAAGCCTTTTATTTCCACATGCAATTGCAATCCATCTAATGGCTTATCAAACAATGTTTTTATTTTTTCAGTCTCTTCCTTTGTTAAAACACTTTCATTGGACTCCGATTTATCAATCAGATTATCCACGATATCCGAATCCACTCTTACAAATTGCGAATGCTCCCACTTCATTTCTACGTTATTGATAAAGGCAGCATCTACAAGTGTTTCCATCTTCACGACAACATAACCTCGAGCAGTAGCTTGCTGTATAAACGCATCTTGCTGAACAGGATTTGTAGTATACAAAACAACTTGCTTGCCCTCTTTATTTTTCTGCAAAGTTTCTGTTGCCATTTTATATTCATCCATGGTATAAAATTTACCGCTGGAATCTTCCATCACAAAAAACTTACTCGCTTTATCCAAAAACTTATCATCAGTCATCATGCCGTACTTCACAAATAATCCCAGACTTTCCCATTTCTCTTCGAATGATTTTCTATCATTATTAAAAATCTCTTCTAATTTATCCGCAACTTTTTTAGTGATGTGGGCATTTATTTTCTTTACATTAGGGTCGCCTTGCAAATAACTTCTGCTGACATTTAACGGAATATCCGGACTGTCAATTACACCATGTAGTAACATTAAAAATTCAGGAACAATACCTTTTACTTCATCAGTTACAAATACCTGGTTGCAATACAATTGAATTTTGTCTTTTTGTATTTCATGGCTCTGTTTGATTTTAGGAAAGTATAAAATACCTGTAAGATTAAATGGATAATCAACATTAAGGTGAATCCAAAACAATGGCGCTTCACCAAAGGGATAAAGTTCTTTGTAAAAAGACTGGTAATCTTCTGTAGTTAATTCGGATGGCTTTTTAGTCCAGGCAGGAACAGGATTATTGATTTGATTCTCTTCAAAGAAAATAGGTACAGGTAAAAATTTACAAAATTTTTCCAATACGGTTTTCACTCTGTCCGCTTCTAGAAATTCCAGGCTTTCTTCATTAAGATGCATCACAATTGTGGTGCCTCTGTCTTCTTTAGAAGTCTCTTCTAAAACAAATTCAGGGCTGCCATCACACTCCCACTTTACAGCCTTTGTATCTTCTTTAAAACTTTTTGTAATTACTTCTACTTTACTACTCACCATAAATGAGCTATAGAAACCAAGTCCGAAATGACCAATAATATTGGCTTCATTTTGACCTTTATATTTCTCCAGGAATTCTTCAGCACCACTAAATGCCACCTGGTTCAAATATTTATCAACTTCTTCTTCAGTCATCCCAATACCTCTATCTGCAATACTTAATGTTTTTTTATCCTTATCAATAGTAATATCAATTCTCAACTCTCCAACATCCCCTTTCATTTCTCCTATCGAAGAAAGTGTTTTTAGTTTCTGTGTGGCATCAACTGCATTACTGACAAGTTCTCTGATAAAAATGTCATGTTCACTATAAAGAAACTTTTTTATTATTGGAAAAATGTTTTCCGTTTGTACTCTTATACTTCCTTTTTGCATATTTTTTAATTTGGATAACATAAAGTCAAATACAATACCATTTATTCATTTCTGTCAGCTTGACACAATCTATCACAAACTTGTACAAAAAAGGCCCTGCATTTGCAGAGCCTTGAAGGTATTTTAATATTATAAGGAATAACTAAAATGGTCTCCAACCAAAAGGGCCAGTATAATCGGCGATAAGAACCATTTTTTGAATTCTGAATTCCGGACTTACTACTTGAAAAGAATACACACCACAAGATAATGTTGAAGGAAGAACAAAATTATCATCTATAAAATTAACGCCAAGCTGATAATAAAGTGGCTTACTAAAAACTAATCTTCCAGAGATATCATAAATCCTAACTAGATAATGATCGGTTAAATTTATACCACTTAAAGTATAGTGAACAGAACGACCACGAATCAATGGGTTGGAATAAATTGTTAAGCCAGTTGGGATAGCTGAAGTAATAAATAGTTTTTGATCACCATAAACTGTACTTGCATTATTAGAAACATAAGCTCTGTAATAATATGCAGTGTTCTGTATTAAACCTGTTAGCGTACTTGAAAAAGTAGAATCATTTGTATTTAAATTAGTTGAAGCCACTTTAATACCTGTTCCCAAAACAAAATTTTGGAAACTACTATACTCAATACCATATGATACGACCGGAGAACATCCTGCATCATCAATTTTACCTTTTATAATTTCAACATTTGGTGAAACTGAAATAGAATCACCTGATATAACAGAAAGGGAAGAAAGTGTACCATTCCCAGTTGTTACTACGTCAATTGCTGCAGCTCCTGCCCCATTAATGGAAATGTTACCACTATAAGATTGAACAGCAGTGGGAGCAAACATCACATAAACAGTTGTTGCTACTAATGTACCGCCAGATTGAGTAATAGTTAAGCTGCTAGAATAAGTACCTGCAGAAGATGTAGCAAAACTATAGCCAGCTAATGGGCCTACAGTAATACTTGTCGCAGTTAAATTAACCCCAGTAATATCAAATGAATATGGACCGGCAGAATTACCAAGACAAACATTTCCAAAACCCTGAAATGCTGTAGCTGACAATGTAGGAACTACAGGAATAGCAGTTGTTGTGAATGACTTTTGTGAGCCATATATTGTTCCACCTCCTGTTATAGCATAAGCTACATAGTAATAGGTTGTAGATGCAGTTAAGCCGCTCAATGATGAGGAGAAGTTATTTCCTGAAAGGTTTGTTGATGAAACATCAGTACCAGTTCCCGGAATAAAGCCACTTGTTG
>CALQJH020000210.1 GCA_943330835.2 Candidatus Kuenenia stuttgartensis | reverse complement strand
AATAATGAAATTAAAATAAGCATTGCTTTCGCACGCCAACCAAGCGTTAGACATTGCACCTGCAATTTTTTTATTTGCAGCATTTGATTCAATATTATTTCTATCAACCATCGAAATCAATTCGTACCAAAGCCAATCTGTATCATAAATTGTTTTTAAGTTTATTTCTGTGAGATTTATGAAATTCGTCAATGTACATTCAACAGAATAATCTTGCTTGAATCTAATGATGGCATCTTTTATTTTTTGAACACCACCTCTTATGTGTCGCTGTACATTTTTTAAAATAATTTCTTTTACTTGCCTTTCTAATACAATTGAACAACCCAATGGCAAATGAGGAAAATCGTTTTCTATCTCATCCTTTATTTTTGTATGCGTTTTGCCAACCATAGCCCTGAACTTGTGTTCAAAACTGTATTCAGACTTGGATTGTCCAACAAAATCTAATACAGTGAGATATGATTTATCCTCATGAATCCTTAAACCTCTTCCCAGTTGTTGTAAAAATATTGTCAAACTTTCGGTAGGTCTTAAAAAGAGTAAAGTGTCGATTTCTGGTATATCAATTCCTTCATTAAAAATGTCTACAACAAATAAATAGTTGATTTCTTTTCTCCTAAACTTTTGAATAATTGTATTTCTTTGATCAGTATTTGCTGAGGTTAAATATGCTGATGAAATTCCTTTAGAAATAAATTTTACATGCATAAATTCTGCATGCTTTACAGAAACACAAAATCCAATGGCACTTACATTATTGATGTCTTTTAAATACTTGTTGCAATTTCGAAGGATATCATTCACCCGTCTATCATCCTCTGAAAATACTTTTTCTAATGCGGAGACATCATATTTTCCTCGTCTCCAGGATATTTGTGACAAGTCGGTGTCATCGCTTAATGCAAAATATTGAAATGGACAAAGTAATCGCCGATTAAGCGCTTCCGTTAATCTTATTTCTGCTGATATTGACTTTCCAAAATAATGGGTGATGTCTGCACCATCCATCCTTTCGGGTGTTGCTGTTAATCCAATCAATAATTTAGGCGTGAAATGGCTGAGTAGTTTTTGATAACTTTTAGCTGAACTATGATGTACTTCATCAATTACAATGTAATCAAAATAATCAGCGTTTAATTTCAAATCATCAATTCTATTGTTAAGCGTATTAATAGAAGCAAATAGCTGATTGTATTGAGTTGGTTCATTTTTCGCAAACCATAATTGTCCAAAATTATTATCACGTAAGATGTGTCGAAATGTATATCGTGATTGTTTTAAAATTTCTTCTCTATGTGCTACAAACAAAAATCTTGCTGATGGATTTGTTTTTAAATATCTCTTGAAATCAAATGCAGCCATTACTGTTTTACCGGTACCTGTTGCTGCTACAATTAAATTTTTATTTTCGCCATTTTGTCTACATTTTTCAAGCTGGTCTAAAATTTCTTGTTGAAATGAAAAAGGTGTAAAATCAAAAAACTGCTCAATTACATCTTCGTGACTTCCTTTGTTTTGAGTTAGCAATGCTGCTTTTAATTTTTCTCTGTGTTCATCTTTATTATAAAGAACAAAATCATTATCGTTCCAATAAGTATCAAATGTTTTTATACACTTTTCAATAATATGGGGAATTTCTTGTTCTGTTATTTTTAAATTCCATTCTAATCCATTTGTTAGTGCAGTTCTTGATAAATTAGATGACCCTATGTAACTTGTATGGAATCCCGAGTCTCTCTTAAAAATGTATGTCTTTGCGTGTAATCTTTCTTGTTGGGTGTTAAAGGAAATTTTTATTTCAATGTTCGAAAATTGCGATAAAAAATCAATGGCCTTTAAATCAGTGGCACCCATATAAACAGTACAAATGACTTTCACTTTTTTTCCATCGAGTTCTAATTGTTTAAACACTTGTTCGAATAGTCTAATTCCTTCAAACTTGATAAATGATACAAGCCAGCAAATCTCATCACTTGATAGCATTTCTTTTTTTAATTCACTTTCTAATGAAATTCCTGATTTGTTGCCTGTAAACAATTCTGATTCGCTTAATCCGGTTAATGGAAATACTTCTTTGACGTGTTCTTTAATACTTGTTCTTGAGAAATCCCCCTCATCAAATAAAGCTTTTAATATATTGCCATTGGGCTCAATCAACTCTTCGAGAAAATGATCTTGTCCGGTAAAGTTTGATAATAATGAAATGAGTTGGTTGGTAAGTTCAATAAGTTTGGGTTTAGCTGACTCTTCTTTTTCTGAATTAATTTTAGCAAATGCTTTTTGTATTAACGACTGAAAAAAACGATTAATAAAAATAGAACCATCTTCTTTTTCGAAAGGTTCAATAACCTTTAAAAAATGCTGGTTTTTATCCAGTTCTTTTTGAACTGAATCAGTAATTATTTTTTCGTAAAATCCTTGTTTCATTTTCTAATACTAATTTAAACCCTATCAATTATTGTATTGGAATAATAAAAATTCGAAATTTTCAGTTGACTACAAATTATAGTCAACTGTCCGATTTTTTCGGACAACTAAATTCATTCCTATTCACCAATTAAAACCATTAGCATAATTCTGAATCGTCTAAATTATTCCATTTTTAAACCACTCTCTCGTCTCCTCATCCACACAATACACATAACAGCCCTTCATACCTCTTGTCATCAGTGTTCTGTATGTATTCTTTATTATCAAATCCAGTTGCTCTTTAGCCTCCTCTAGATTTTCTTTCATTAATTTTTTATACCCTTTCACAGAATTATCGGAGCTCGCTCTTTTGGAAGCATCGGTAATTACAACGCCGTTTCTTACTATTAAATCATCCCCAATGATAACGCCGATGTAATCTACTTCAAGCCCCTGACAAGTATGAATACAACCTACTTCATTTACAGATTTTGGGCTAATGATCCAAGTACTGCCATCTTCGGTGAGGTTCCATTTCATTTTAAAATCATACTCCGGAAACTCAATATCGTATGCATTGAAATCTTTTTTACTTGGCCATTTCCAGCAATAACCGGCAACCAATCTTGCTCTGTTGTTGATATTGTTTTTTTCAACAATCATTTCTCTGAGTTCGGTTGGATTGTCTAAAACTTTAAAATCATAATCTACATCCATTAAATCCTGATTGACTGTTTCTCTTATTTGCAGTGTATTATCGAGCCAGGCCAGATAACCATCAGAACCATTACAACGGAATTGAGAATTTAATTCCAGTTCTGTAATGTTAGCATTTGATAAATGTGCCCACTT
>CALQJH020000209.1 GCA_943330835.2 Candidatus Kuenenia stuttgartensis | reverse complement strand
TTGTTTTATCTTCTTTAAATCTGATTGATTGTGCTCTTGACTTCTCATCAGAAATATGATTCACAGCAAAAAACTGATTATCGCCATATAATATTCTATTCATCTTAATTATTTTTTTTGTTTTTAATCATGTCAATTACATTGTCTGTCAATAACGCACTTTCAAATGTATTTTTATCATTAGGGACTTTTCCTTGAACTGCTTTTACAAAGTAATCCACCTGTGCAGAATACTCTTCACCCCTTAGATAAAAATCAACTTCAGGAGTAAGGTCAGTAACATACTTTGTATTCCATCCTTTATTATATCCTGGAGGGCAATTGTCAGATTTTAAATAAACTTTTAATTCTACTGCATCAGAAATTATTTTTCCATTGGGTCCACTAATCGTTATTGATGTAGACATTTTGCGATAGGTTTCTTCACTCCAGCTAACGGATAAAACACCTGATATTTTATTCTTTGTTTCGAGTAAACAATAAACGGCATCTTCTACAGAATCAGAATAAAAAGATTTTAAAAGTGCGCCATGTACTGTTGAAATCGGAGCAACTAAATAATTAATTAGGTCAATTACATGAGATGCATAATCCAACAGACAGCCACCGCCTTCACTGGGACTGGAGCGCCAGGTGTCTTGTTTTTTACGAATAACAACCGGGCCGTAAGCTTCTCCTAAAAAGTGATTGATCTCACCAAGATATCCGCCAGAAACAATTTTTTTCACTTCTTCAAAAGTGCCAATGAATTTATTATGATAACCCACCTGGTTAATGAGCTTTTTTTCTTTTGCAATTTTAACCAATGCGGCTCCGTCATTTATATTTAAACTAAATGGCTTCTCTACAAAAACGTGAATGCCTTTCTCTAATAATTCCTGTACAATAGAAGTATGAAATTTTGTTGGAGCTGATACGAAAACAGCGTCGGGCTTAATGGTATCAAGCATTTTTTTATAATCTGTAAACGTTTTAAAAGGCGAATACTCACCTAATACGTCTGTTACAATTTTTGAAGGGTCGGCTACTCCTACAACTTCAACATCGGGATGTGCCCCTAAAATGGAGAGATGAGATATACCCATTTTCCCGGCACCGATTACTGCAATTTTTATCATTACTTTTTAAATTTTAATATTTCGCTTTTAAATAATTGGTATGCTTCTTTTCCTTTATCCATTAATTCAAGTGAAGGTTTCTTGTCCTGCAAACTATTTATGAAAGATTCTACCTTATCTGCTGTTAATAATGGTTCGTGTAATACGAGCCCTTTTTTTAGTAAAAATTCATCTACCTGCAATAACGCATCTTGATATACAGAAATTGTGGGAATGCCTAAAATAGCCATCTCTCTGGTCATTGATCCGCCGGCTCCAATGAAAATGGTGCATTTAGAGGCAATGCTTTCAAAGCCCATTGGATTTTCTACAACTATTACGGCATTGAATTTTTCTTGCTTATAATAAGTAGCTTGAACAGGCTCTCTGGGTAGCACCCAAATTTTATACTTATGCTGTAAGGCAACAATGGTATCATCTAAGAAATTTTGCTTTGCGTTATAATATTGTGCAGTTTGCATTTCAGGTCTGAAATAAATATTAACCACACCCTCATTGTTATTGTTTCGTGCCTGCTGTATTTTCTCTCCCTTGCTCCATAAAAAAATGCCTTCTTTTACTCCTGGGTATTGTATGACTTTCTTTGATGAAACCCCATGTTTAGCTACTTTCTCAATCGCAAGATTTTCTGGAATTAGTATTTTGGTAGCGGATAGAAAGCTTGGAATGTTTCCCATTGCATGCTCATTATCATTGGTGTAAATCGAAGGGATTCCTAATAAAAGCGCTACAACAGGAGAGTGAAATGAACTCTGTGAAACAGCCAGATCTGGACGCTGTTTTTTTAGAAATTTTCTCAGCTGAAGAACCCTGATGGGATAGCCGAAAAGTTTTTTGTAAATATTTTTACCATAGTGATCACCAACAACCGTATGCTTCAATCCTTTTTGATCTAAAAGTTGTATTGTGTTTCCTAGTGGCCTGGAAGTAATAATGATTTCATGTCCTTCGCCTTCAAGTTCCTTGATTAAATCATGAAACATGTTTATATGTGGCGAGTTAGAGAGGTCAAACCAAATTTTCATGGTTGTTTAGTTTTGATATTTATGTTACATGAACCATCTTAAAATAATTATCCTTTATTGGGATTGAACATTTTAAATATGACTTATTTCATGTTATATGGGTTCGGATTCTTTTATGAAATGATTCAAATATACACAGAATGAAATGAACATCCAAGCTTGAGACCATCTCATATAAGGAATTTTTATAGCATATTTTTTATGTAATTTATAGAAAAAATATCCTTTTTTAGATTGCATATTATCAATAGTCCAGCTCAATACATTATCAACTACGTCTTTGTATTCATCTAATTTGTTGCATTTTTTTAATGTAATTGCTAATTGAGAAGCTGAATGAATATCAATTGGGTAAGTGGAATCACTAAAACAACGGGGAACTCCTTCCGTTGTAAAAAAAGTATTTATATAATAATCAAAGCCTTTTGAAAGGGAGTCTTTGAAACTTTCATCACCACTAAATTTCATATAATCTGATATACATTCAAGGTTGTATCCTGTGTGAAAACTATCAATCCATTTATGAAATGGGAGTGGACTGTAAGCCCAGGATCCATCGGCCTGTTGACAATTACAACAATAAGTAACTACTTGCTTTGATGCTTCTATCAATTCTTTTTCATTGCTGATAGAATATACCCTTGCCAATAATCTTGCTCCTAATAATGATGCATTGTAAACAACACTGTTATCTAATGGAGAATAAGAAAATGCAAAGCTGTCATTTTCTCCCTTGGTACGGTTTAGGTCTTTTAAAAGAAAATCGCAGGTACTCCTTGCTGTTGATAATAATTTTGGGTCTTTAGTGATTTCATATGCATCAAGCAGCGCATTGGCAATGAAGCAGGAAGGTACAATTGTTGGTGTGAATTTGGGTTGAAAAAATGCCCTCGATTCCCAATCGAAATTATAACCCCAGCATGCACCTGAAAATCCTTGAGTCTGACATTCTTCAATTTTTTTTAAAAAGAAATTAATTTTATTTAAGTACGCTTCCTTTTTATCATGTTGATATAACTCACAATATGCCGCTAAAAAAAGGCCCATTGCTTTAGGATTGTATTCAGGTTTTATTCCAACAAGCTTTCTGAAATTTATTGGGGATCGTTTAAAAAACTGAATCC
>CALQJH020000208.1 GCA_943330835.2 Candidatus Kuenenia stuttgartensis | reverse complement strand
GAGGCCATTTGTCGTTACTTGAACTTGTACTTTTTAATACTATGTCAAATGGTGTTGGACTTCCTTCTCTATTTTTTTTAATCAGAATAACTCCTGCAATTTTACCTTTATCAAAATCTGATTTAAAGGCATCATTCGATTCGTAAGAAACAATATTTATAGTCCTCATTTCTTTTAGAGAATAATAAATAGCATTGCTGGTATCTGAATGGCTGTCTATGACAACTTTATAAGAAGGCATTATGCCACTATTGCCAATAAACCCAAAAACAAGAATAAAAATAAAAGGGAAAATAAAACTAAAAATCATTGCCGAAGGGCTTCTTGTGATGGCTCTTAAACTTCCTTTTGTAATAGCCCACATGGCCCGAAGTTGATTATATTTCATCTGTTAATGATTTTTATTATTGCTGTTCTCTGCTATAATTAAATAATCTAACAAAACTAGCTGAAAAAAATTGAAGAAAAATAGCAAAGCTACTTCCATTGTACTATTTTTATTATAATTATGAACAAAACCTATCTTCTCTTAGGCAGTAATATTGGCGACTCCACAACTCATTTCAAAAATGCCAAAAAACACCTAACCAAAAAAATCGGCGCCATTATAAGATCTTCATCAATTTATAGTACTTCAGCTTGGGGTAAAAAAAACCAGGCTGACTTTTTAAACCAAATTATCATTATTGACAATAAACTAGACCCTCAACAAACCATACAAACCATCCTCGAAATTGAAGTAGAAATGGGAAGAACGAGGTTGAAGAAAAATGAACCAAGAGTAATAGATATCGATATTTTATTCTACAACAAAGTGATCATCAATACAAAAAAACTAATCATACCGCATCCATTAATGCAGGAAAGGAATTTCGTAATGACCCCATTGAATGAACTTTCCCCCAATTTTATCCACCCGGTTTTAAAGAAAAAAATACACCAGTTGTACTTAACATGTAAAGACACACTTGCTGTGCATAAAATTTGACTTTAATTGAATTCTTTACACTTATTTTGCAGTCGAAATGAAATATAATTTTGTAACTATTGAGGGGAATATAGGGGCAGGCAAAACAACCTTAGCCAATATTTTAAGTAAGAAATTGAATGCCCGATTAGTGCTGGAAGAATTTGCAGAAAATCCATTCCTCCCTAAATTCTACGAAAAGCCTGATCAATACGCCTTTCCATTGGAATTATTTTTCATGGCAGAACGATACAAGCAATTGAAAGATTTACTGCACATCAATGACTTATTTCAGGAAACGACTATTTCTGATTACTTGTTTACAAAATGTTTGTTATTTGCAAAAGTCAATTTGCCAGAAGAAGAATTCAAACTTTATCAAAAACTATTTGATATTATCAATCCTCAAATTGTTCAACCAGATATTTTAATCTACTTGCATAGCCCGGTTGATAAACTACAGGAGAATATTAAAAAAAGAAATAGAGAATACGAGCAAAGTATCCCGAATGATTATTTATTTACACTTCAGGAAACCTATTCCCAATACATCAAACAACATAATATAAAAACACTTTTCATTGACGCTTCCAATGCTGATTTTATTGGAAATGAAAAACATGTTGACATTATCCTTGATGCGTTAGACAAGGAATACGATCAAGGACAATATTACATTTCATTACCCTAATTCTATTTTTATTTTTGCCTAGCCTTAAGCCAAATACCAACCCATACGATGTCTTGAAAATAAAAGAATTTAAATTCTTCATGTTAGGAAGATTTATTTTCATCATGGGACTAAGAATGACCGGAACCGTTATTGGCTGGTGGATTTACAATTTGACCAACAGCCCCATTGCATTAGGTTTAGTAGGATTATCAGAAGTTATACCAGCAGTATCATTGGCATTATATGCTGGGCATTATATAGATAGGAATGAAAACAGAGCGTTGTTGCTAAAGTGTGTCATCCTTTATACTTGTTGCATTTTATGTTTTATTTTTTTATCGGATGACCATACACTCAAAACGACAAAACCATGGAATATTGCTACGATAATATTCATTATCATTGGCATTACTGGTGCAATAAGGTCTTTCTCAGGCCCTGTTTTCTTAGCATTAATCTCAAAAATTGTTCCTAGAAAAGACCTACCCGCTGCTACAGCGATAAGTTCTGCAACATGGCTTACCGCTTCAATTGCAGGACATGCCTTAGGTGGTTTTTTAATTGCCATGCTTGATATTCATTACACCTTCTTCATTATTTTAATTTTTGTAACAATTGGATTTTTATTACTGTCGAAAATATCTTCAAAAGCAGTTTTTACAAAAATAGCTGCTTCTACCACTTGGCAAAGTGTAAAAGAGGGAATTAAATATGTTTATAAAACAAAAGAGATTTTCGGAGCGTTGACATTAGACCTATTTGCTGTTTTATTTGGCGGCGCAGTTGCGCTTATCCCCGTATTTGCAAGAGATATCTTGAAAATCGGACCGATAGGATTCGGCTGGCTAAATTCGGCAAGTGATATCGGATCAATTATAATGGTGACTTTCCTTACCTTATTCCCACTCAAAAAAAATCAAGGAAAAATACTGCTATATACAGTTGCTGGGTTTGGGGTTTTTATGATTGTTTTCGCATTGGCAAAAGTATTCTGGTTGTCATTCATAGCATTGTTAATCAGTGGAGCATTAGATGGTGTAAGTATGATTGTAAGAGGTACAATACTTCAACTCAAAACTCCTGACGAACTAAGAGGACGAGTTATGTCAGTAAATGGCATGTTCATCAATTCTTCTAATGAATTGGGCCAATTTGAAAGTGGTATAGTTGCTAAATTAATGGGTATTGTACCTTCCGTTATTTTTGGAGGATGCATGACAATTGGAGTAGTAGTTACAACATGGATTAAAGCGCCAGCACTAAGAAAAATGGAATACTGATATCCTTTTCTTCAACCATCTTTCAACAACCTTTCAACAACCTTTCAACAATCCTTCAACAACCTCTCAACTTTTCAACCCTTCAACCACCCTTCCCTCCTCCCGCCACTATCAATTTTTCCAAAACAAAATAGACAATCGGACAAAAAGTGACATTTTTCAAAGTGAGTTTTGTGCGTTTTATCAATACATCTTCATCTGTGTAGGGGAATCTTGCGCAATCAGAAGGGCGCATATCGTAAATACTGCAATAATTATCAGCACCTAAAAAAGGGCAAGGCTTAGATATTACAACAAAATCACCTTCCTCGTCAATTTTCAAATACTTTTCTATAAAGACACCTTCTTTCATATGAAGATATTTG
>CALQJH020000207.1 GCA_943330835.2 Candidatus Kuenenia stuttgartensis | reverse complement strand
CTTCCAGGTGGATGGATCGAAGATAATGGCATTTTTAGTGGATATATTTTGGAAGTTACATCTTGGTGGACTACTACTGAATATATTAAAAATCAAATTTTTACACGTGGCCCGAATAATATAACTGGTGAATTAGGGGGAATGAATGTATATAAAATGTATGGGTGTTATGTTCGGTGTCTATTGGATTGAATTTTTATATTTCTCATAAATTAATAAAACCACCCTCTGGTTATGGAAGGTGGTTTTTATTTATCCCAAATACCAACATTCCTTCTTCCCCTCCAATCCATATCTCACCTGCTCTAAAAAGTTAAACGCATTTACACTTCTGTCAATGAAGCTATCAATGTATGTGCTCTTATTAGCTCCTGTGAAAAGGTTATACAGTTTCCATAGGTTAATGTTACCGGCGCTATCCCTGCAGAAGCTTTCATCTTTGTAAAAGTCCCTCACAACAGCTGTCATTTGTGTATCACCAAACAGCATTGGTGGTATATCTTTCTTTACATCAGCAGGTAGATGGTTGTAAATTCTGCATCTACCAATAAGTTGTGCAAACTGGTGTTCTGTTATTGAATGTTGTGTAAGCTTTTCTAAATGATGTAAATGAAATCCATGATTGTATCTTTCCAACAACATTTTGATGTTCACTTTTAAATCAGATAGTGTTTTCACTCTTACATCATTCATTAGCCCATCAGTCCAAACGCATAAGTTGGTACACACCTTATTCTGAAACCCAACAAACAGTTGAAAATGTTGTTCACTTTGACTTCTGCTGTAGAGGTTATCTTGGCTGTATGATTTCACACCACCAATAGTTAGTGATAAAGTGTTACCACCAATCTCAGCTTGCATACTGGGTACTTCTATAGCAAACATCATTCGTTCATAATAGAGTGTTTTCTCCCACTCATACAGATCATTTGCAGGCTTATCTTTTGCTTCAGGCACTCTGCCTTTTATGGGATGAGAAACACGAATGCTGGGCTTTAAAATGTGCTCGCCATTAAATACATCAGCTGTTATTGCATAAGCTGAATCAATAAAATCTGAATGACTAATTAATGTTTCATTGTCTTTTACAAAAACAGGAATTATATGTCTTTTTTTCATTTCAGAAAGAGGCATTTCAATTGTGTTTGCTTCAATAAAATAACTACGTGTATTCTTACTTGTTAGTTGTTCCTCCTGAGGAAGAATTATAGGATGAATAATTTCAGGTGTTTCAATGTGTTCCATGACTATTAATTTTTTGTTGTGATAATTCTTGTTGTACATTTTGGTTAATCATTATTTGCCTCTTACGTGTTTCATACTCTGGCTTTAAGGATTCTTTATATTGTGGAAATTCATTGAACAGCGCAAGCAATTCCTTAATAGAAGCAACACCACCAATCCTTCTACTCACTTCATCGACAGAAATAGCTTCTCCATTATTACACCATTGTAAAAGTTTTCTTCCTGTATCAGGAGTGATGACAAATGATTCTTTATCTTGAAACAATCCTGTTCTGTCTTTTGTACAGAAAGCTTTGTGCTGCTGGTCTAGATCAAATGCTACACTCATTTCAAAATCAAAACCATCCCTTATCATTGGAGCTGTTCCTGTTTTTTGTGGAACCTGTCTTCCATTTCTTTCAGACATTACATAATCTGTTTTGCTCCTGAGAGCACATATTATATGGCAGGAACTATTGATGATAGCATCAATATAACGTTGATATATAGGTGTAATCATATTCCATGCTGTAAATGAATTTGGGATTTTCATTTTTGCAGTTTCTTTTTCATGAAGTTCTAAACAACCACCCTTCCCACTCCATGCATGTGTAGCATTATCAATAATGACAACTTCCATTCCAGCTTCTTCACAAAGCTTAATGGCTTCAATGTATTTATCAGGATGAAAAGGAGCAGAAATATTGATGACATTAAAGTCTCCCAGATGACTGTATAAGGAAGCAGAATGATTTTCTGTATCAATGACACATATCTTATTGAAATCCTTACAAAGCCCATAAGCGAGCATTATAGATGAGAACGATTTACCAGAACCACTTGCTCCTGCTAATGACAGTTTTATTTTAGCTGCATTGCGTTTTGCTTTTTGTATTTGCATTGTATATATATTTTTGAATGAATAAAAAAGGGGCTGATAACAAAATGTGTTACCAACCCCATTCCACTAACCACAATGCTGCACAGCTGTAAAATGCTTGATGTTAAATTATAGCATGATTAATGTGTGTTCTAAATTTCCATGAAGCGAATTGAACATTGTGCAGAATGTCTGTTTGTTATGCCATTTCCATATCTGAAACTCTTGCTTGCCCAATTAAGCTCATTGATCCTTCAGGCTGATAAGAGTAGCCATGTTGAAGTTGCATCACCTCCCCTGTTCTCTTATTTATGTATTCATAAACAGGAACATTTACCCTAACGATATTTCCAGGTAGTTGTGAACCAATTAAGCCCTTTGCGACATTCTCATCAAATGTGCTGGGAATACTACACTTTCTAACTGTAGCATAAAAGTTCCCACTATTTGAGGATTGAACAAGCTCAAGACCTCCTGTAATTTCTAAAACGATAAAATTTGTACCATCTTTTCTCTGACGGTTCAAATAATTGCTGATTGTAACCATTGTTTTTAAATTTTAAATGTGATTAAATGAAATTGAGTTCACTTACATCCGGACCTAGGAGGATGCTTCGGTTGCTCAAGTTGTAGGAGGGGTTTTGGACGGGAGTAACCTTTTCTCTCATGCATATAAAAAATAATCAGAAAAGTTATTCCTGTATAGACAGATGAGGGGGGCTTAATAATTAGGATGATTATAGACTGGGGGTATTATTAAAAAAACAGTAGCCCTAAAATTTTAGAGTATTAATGCTATATTAATAGTATAGTAGAGCGTTTTAAATTACACCAACTTTAAGGTGAATATATAGGAGTGCATGTACACCATTCTCTTATTTAAAATAACCTACTCCATTGCAAATCTGCAACAGCTTTAATTAAGAATTGGTTTAAAAGTAGCAGAGCGAACTAAAAGGGAGAATAACAAGATTTAGCAGGAATAGCAAGTTGCCTTTTCTTTCCCATTTATGGATATACTTTCTGGAATTGTATGCAAAATGTATGCAAGAAAAAAGGGTTTAAGAGATTTTACCTTCTTAAACCCTTGACTTTCAGAGTGGGAGTTGACGGGGTCGAACCGCCGACCCTCTGCTTGTAAGGCAGATGCTCTAAACCAACTGAGCTAAACTCCCCTTTTCCGATTAAGGACGG
>CALQJH020000206.1 GCA_943330835.2 Candidatus Kuenenia stuttgartensis | reverse complement strand
TTCGATATTTCTGATTTCCTGACCATAAGTAACTTTCGTATCAAAAGAAGCCGCGCCGCTGTATTTTTTGTATAAGCCGTTATTTTTTTGAATCAGTAACCCCGGTGCTTCTTCAGTTCCTGCGAGTAATGAACCTAACATTACCGTTGATGCACCTAATGCCAATGCTTTTGAAATATCTCCACTTGTACGTATGCCGCCGTCGGCAATCACTGGCACGTTCGCTACTTTTAATATTTCTGTCAAACAAGTAACATTTGGCACACCAAAACCTGTTTTAATTCTTGTAGTACATAAACTTCCTCCACCAACACCAACTCTGAGCGCATCTGCACCCCAATTCTGTAAATCAATTGCAGCTTTTGCTGTTGCAATATTTCCTGCGATTACATCAACACTTGATTTAATTGTTTTTATTTTTTCAATTGCATCTTTAACATTTTTATGATGACCATGAGCAACATCAATCAGAACAATTTCAGCACCTGACTGAATCAAAGCCTGTGCTCTTTCAAAGAAATCACCATTAGCCCCAACTGCAGCCATGATAGGCATATTGATATGATCTTCAGTTCTTGAAGCGACTAATTTTTTAATCACGGATTCCTGTTCACCAATCGACATAAAACGATGCAAACATCCGACACCGCCTATTTTTCGCATTTCATTAGCCATTGCAAAATCACAAACTGTTCCCATTGGAGCAGCAACCAATGGCATTTGCAAATCAAAGCGGGTTGTAATTTTTGTTTTTAAATCAATATTCTTTCTGGAACTTATTTCAGAATAGGCTGGCACTAATTGAATATCGTCGTAGGTAAGATTTATCATCGGGTTATTACTTTTTGTGTGTATTTATAAAACTGTTTATTACAAAAGCTGTAAAATAATACACTTTGATGACTATGCTTCATCTAGTATTGAGGATAAGCCTTTTAAATTTCAACGATTTATACACAATTAATCATTCGATCACTTAAAAAGGAGAAATTCAATAGTAAGACAACTTTGAAATTATAATACAAAACGGAATAAAATTGGATATTAAGTTGAATAATAATCATTTATAATAAAAAAAGCAGCGAATCGAAGTTTGGGTAGTGGTATTTTTCACTATTTCTTCCTTATATTTGCAACCTAAAATTATAAACCATTGGCAACAAAGTTTTCTAAAGAAACTTATCTATACTGGTACGAGCTGATGCTCTTATTGCGTCGTTTTGAAGAAAAAACTGGGCAATTGTACGGTATGCAGAAAATTCGTGGATTTTGTCATTTGTACATCGGACAAGAAGCTATAGCTGCTGGATGTATGACTGCAACAAATTCGGATGATAAATTTATTACGGCTTATCGTGATCATGCCTTGGCTATTGCAAAAGGCGTAAGTGCAAAAAGCTGTATGGCTGAATTGTACGGCAAAGCAACTGGCTGTAGTAAAGGAAAGGGTGGAAGTATGCACTTTTTCGGACTCAAAGAGAATTTCTTTGGAGGTCATGGAATTGTAGGTGCTCAAATTGGTACCGGAGCTGGATTGGCATTTGCTGAAAGATATCGCGGCACAAAAAATGTCGTGCTTTGTTTTTTTGGAGATGGAGCTGCCCGTCAAGGAATGTTACATGAAACATTCAACATGGCGATGTTGTGGGATTTACCAGTTATTTTTATTTGTGAAAACAATAATTATGCAATGGGAACTTCTGTTGCAAGAACAAGTAAAACACTTGATATCTATAAAACCGCTGATGCTTATGAAATGCCAGCTGATACTATAGATGGCATGAGTCCTGAAGATGTTCATAACGGAATCCTAAGAGCGGTAAACAGAGCAAGAGAAAAAGGTGGACCGAGTCTTTTGGAGATTAAAACATATCGTTATAAAGGTCATAGTATGAGTGACCCGCAGAAATACAGAACAAAAGAGGAATTGGAAGAATACAAACAAAAAGATCCTATAGAACATGTATTGAAAGTACTTCAGGATGAATTCAAAGTTCCAGAAGCTGAAATTGAAACTATCAATGAAAGAGTAAAAAAGGAAGTAGATGAATCTGTTACATTTGCAGAAGAAAGCCCTTGGCCTGATGATAGTGAATTACTAAAAGATGTTTATATTCAGGAAGACTATCCTTTCATAATGGATTAGTGAACTTTAGAGTATTGGATAATAGTTTATAACAAGTTTAAAAAAAACAAAATGACAGAAACAAACGAGTTGTTAGATAAAGCAAAAGGTTTTTGGGCTAATAACAATAAGATTATTACCTATGTAGGTGGTGGCGTCATCGTATTGCTTTTAAGTTGGATTGGATATCAAAAATTAATCAAAGAACCTAAGGAATTAAAAGCTGGAGAAACTGTTTTTCTTGCAGAAAGTCTATTTGACAAAATGGCTACTAGTGGCTTTAACAAAGACTCTGTGAATATAGTTTTAAATGGTGGTCAGACAGATGGCAATTCCATTACAGGATTATTAAAAATAATCAACAATTTTGATGGTACGCTAACGGCCAATCGTGCTCGCTACATGGTAGGTGCTTGCTATTTACATATCAAAGAGTTTGACAAAGCAATAAAATATCTTAAAGATTTCGATGGTAATGGCGCTGATCAAGTTCAAAGTAAAGCATACCTTATGTTGGGTCACGCATATGCTGAAAAAAATAATACTGCTGAAGCCATGAATTATTACAAAAAGGCAGGTGAAGTAAATCAAAAGGATGAAGCAATAACTCCTGATGCATTGATGATCTATGCAACATACGCAGACGTAAACGGCAAGAATGAAGAAGCGATCGAAACTTATAAAAAAATAAAAGACAACTATCCTAATTATATGGGCGCGAGCAATGGTGAAATCGACAAACGTCTGGCTCGTTTAGGTGAGTTTAAATAATTTCAAGTTGTTTTTAAAAGCACAAAATATATGTCGCTTCACGCTCCGGAAATGAATCAAACAAAAGGCATCCAATTAGATAAGGATGCCTTTGTTATTATGGTAAGAACTGAATGGAATGCTTCCATTGTAGATGAATTGGAATCAGGATGCCATAAAATACTGCAGCAACATCATATTCCTTTTATAGTGATCAATGTTCCCGGTGCTGTGGAAATCCCATTTGCGATAAAGCATTATTGGGATACGCATCAGCTTCATCATAAAGCAATCGCATTTATTGCATTAGGTTGTGTCTTGAAAGGTGATACCCCACATTTTGATTACGTTTGCAAATTAGTCACCGATGGGGTGTTGCAATTAAACCTAAGTTTACCCGTACCTACAATATTTGGAATCCTTACTGTCGATCAGGA
>CALQJH020000205.1 GCA_943330835.2 Candidatus Kuenenia stuttgartensis | reverse complement strand
CTTCCTTTCTGATTCATCACCTTGCTGTACTCATTCACTTCTTCAGCAGGTTCAAGACAAAAAATTTCAATTTTGCTTCCTGTTTTCTTTTCGAATTTTAATCGTGCATTTATTACTTTGCTGTTATTAAAAACAAGCAAAGACCTTTCGGGTAAATAGGAAAGGATGTTTTCAAAAATGCTTTCAACTATTTTTCCTTTGTTATAAATAAGCAATTTAGACTGATCGCGCTCTTCCAAAGGGAACAATGCAATTTTATAATCGGGTAAAAAATAATTATAGTCGTTGATGGAAATATCCTCAGGTGAAATCATAATAATTTATAGTCTGTTCATTTTAATTTCATCAACAACAGATGGATCAAGAAGGGTAGACGTATCTCCCAGATTATGAATTTCTCCTTCTGCAATTTTTCTTAGAATTCTACGCATGATTTTTCCACTTCTGGTTTTAGGTAATCCTGAAACAAATTGTATTTTATCTGGCTTTGCTATGGCGCCAATAATTTTGGCTACCGTCTGACAAATATCTTTTCTCGTGTGACTTTCATCGGTATGTATTCCATTAAAAATAACAAATGCGTAAATCCCTTGCCCTTTTATATCATGAGGATAGCCAACGATAGCGCTCTCTACAACGCCTGTATGCATGTTGATAGCATTTTCCACTTCTGCTGTTCCAATTCTGTGCCCACTTACATTTAATACATCATCAACTCTTCCTGTAATTCTATAATCACCATCACCATCTCTTAAACAACCATCTCCTGTAAAGTATAAATTATTATAAGTACTGAAATAAGTTGTCCTGCATCTTTCGTGATCACCGTATGTAGTGCGCAACATCCCCGGCCATGGAAATTTAATACACAAATTTCCAGAAACATTATTGCCTGATATCTCTTTTCCATTTTCATCTACCAATAGGGGTTGAACGCCCGGCATCGGCAAAGTTGCAAATGATGGCTTTGCTTTTGTAACTCCTGCAAGATTTGAAATTAACACACCTCCTGTTTCTGTTTGCCACCAGGTATCTACAATAGGAGAATTCTTTTTTCCAATATGTTCATCGTACCAATGCCATGCTTCTTCATTGATGGGCTCTCCAACCGTTCCTAATACTTTTAAAGAACTCAAGTTTTTTCCTTCAATGTGATCGTTACCAAAAGCCATTAAGCTTCTAATGGCTGTAGGAGCAGTATACAATATATCCACTTTGTATTTATTAACGATATCCCAGAATCTTCCCGCATCTGGCCAGGTAGGTATTCCTTCAAACATAAGAGTTGTAGCGCCTGCACTTAAAGGGCCATAAATAATGTAACTGTGTCCCGTAATCCAACCAATATCAGCCGTGCAAAAATGTACTTGTCCTTTCTGATATTGAAATACATTTACAAAAGTATAGTTGGTCCACACCATATATCCGCCACAGGTATGTACCACGCCTTTGGGTTTTCCTGTGCTTCCAGAAGTGTATAAAATAAAAAGCATGTCTTCCGCATCCATAATTTCAGCGGCACAGAATGCATTTCCTTGCTCTTCAACTTTTTTAATCTCTTCTTCCCACCAGCAGTCTCTGCCTTCTATCATACTAACTGGTATGCCTGTACGTGTTAGTACAATAACTTTTTGGATAGAAGGACATGTCACTAAGGCTTCGTCGATTATTGATTTTAAAGGAATGTCTTTATTACCACGATAAGCGCCATCTGCTGTAATAACAATATTACATTGTGCATCTTGTATTCTGTCTGAAATGCTTTGTGCAGAAAATCCGCCAAATACAACAGAATGAATAGCTCCAATTCTCGCACAGGCCAATACAGCTATTGCCAGTTCAGGAACCATCGACATGTAAATACAAATGCGATCGCCTTTTTTGGCGCCATTATTTTTTAAAACATTGGCGAATTGACAAACTTTAAAATGAAGTTCTTTATAGGTTAATGTCCTGTCTTTTTCAGTTGGATCATTGGCTTCCCAGATAATTGCAGGCGCATCCGGTTGCGTTTCCACCCATCTATCCAGGCAGTTTTCCGTGATATTTAATTTTCCGCCTTTAAACCATTCTACTTTCGGCTCATTGAAATTCCAATCTAAAACGCTATCCCATTTCTTATGCCATTTAAAATTATCGGCAATACCTGCCCAAAAGGCCTCAGGATGATCAACACTCTTTTGATAAGCATTTTGATATTCCTCTAAAGATTTTATTTGATATGGATAAGACATGTTTAGGATTTAATGGCAACACAAAATAAAATAATTTTGAGCAATGATACTTTTATTTTTCTATGGATTGATAAATAGTTTCTAAAATTTTAGGTCTGATGTTTAAAGTTTTAAAAACGCCATTGTCCTCAGGATAGATTCTATTACTAAGAAAAATAAATATCAAATCGTTTTTCGGATCTGCCCATGCACAAGTTCCTGTAAAGCCCGTATGTCCGAATGTTTCAGGAGACGCAGCGCGCGCAGGATAAGGGTCATTTCTTTTTGTATTATCTCTCTCTGGTTTGTCAAATCCAAGGCCTCTTCTGCTTTTTTTGTCTTGATAGGAAGTAAAAAGTTTTACAGTCTCTTTATTAAAATATTTTTTACCCTTCCACTCGCCATTGTTTAAAAGCATTTGCATAATTGCTGCAATATCGGCAGCATTACTAAACAAGCCAGCATGACCTGCTACACCTCCCATTATTGCAGCGCCTTGGTCATGAACATATCCTCTCAATTCCTGATTTCGAAATCCAACTTCTTTAGTTGAAGGAACAATTTCGTCATAGGTAATTCTATTTAGCGGATGATAACCAATGGAATGTAAACCCATGGGGCTGTAAAAATTATTTTCTACATAGGTATCCAATTTTTGTCCAGAAATTTTTTCTACTAATGCTGCTAATAAAATAAAATCATTATCGCTATAAACATATTTTGGTTTTTTTTCTACCTCACTGGTCATTACACAACGATAAAAACTATCTATACAATCATTTCTTAAAAAAAGATGATTAGCTACATGAACACCAAAGGAATCCTTTGCGCAATTCGCATAAAACTTCTTCATAACACATAGCTGCGTATCCAATGTTTCTTTGTAATAAGGAATGAACGGCTTTAATCCAGCCTGATGCATCAATAAATCTTTTATGATGATTTTTTCTTTGTTCGTTTCTTTTAATTGGGGCAGATAAGAACTCAATTTTTTCTTTAACTCAATTTTTTGCTCATCATATAATTTCATTACGGCAAGCGTTGTTGAAAGTATTTTCGTTAATGATGCCAGATCGTAAACGGAACTTGTTTTCACTTTTTCCTG
>CALQJH020000204.1 GCA_943330835.2 Candidatus Kuenenia stuttgartensis | reverse complement strand
GCTAAAATTAAATATCTTGAAGGGGTAATTGCAACTGCCAGAATACTAGATGAATCAAATATCGATTTTAGCAGAGTAAGTATTCTGACAAAAGTGACTTTAACCAATATGGTGACCAATAAAACAGTGACCTATCATATTGTTTCTGAAAACGAAGCGAGTTTAAAAGATGGTAAGATATCTGTTACTTCTCCAATAGGCAGAGGTATATTGGGTAAAGTGGTTGGAGAAATTGCAGAAGTGACTGCGCCTGCAGGAGTTATGAAATTCAGGATTGACAATATAACAGTATAGCGTACACGATTACTAATTTCACATGAGTATTTTTTCCAAAATAATTGCTGGGGAAATCCCTTCATACAAAATTGCTGAAGATGAAAACTTCTATGCTTTTTTGGATGTTTTCCCATTAGTAAAAGGACATGTATTGGTAGTGCCTAAGGTAGAGGTTGATAAAATATTTGATTTGCCTGATACTTATTTGTCCTCCATATTAATATTTGCAAAACCAATTGCCAAAGCGATAGAACTTTCTTTTGATTGTAAACGATGTGGTATAAGTGTTGTGGGTATTGAAGTTCCTCATGCTCATGTGCATTTGGTTCCCATAAATAACGCAAATGATTTAAATTTCACCAGAGATAAATTGAAGTTGTCAAGTGAAGAGTTTAAGTCTATTCAGGAAATGATTCTTGCTCATTTGCATTGATTATTTTTTCATCCTTGCAGGGTTCTTCGAAATAAAATCCTTCCAGCCATTCATTTTTCCTGATACAGCAGTCAATATGTTTTTTTCCTGAAAATGGTGACAAAGTGCTACTGCAAGTGCATCAGAGGCATCCATATGTTTGGGCGTTTCTGTAAAGCATAATATTTGTTGCAACATTCTCATTACTTGCTGTTTATCTGCATTCCCATTTCCTGTTATGGATTGTTTGATTTTTTTGGGAGAATATTCACTTATAGGGAGACCAAATTGCATTGCGGCAGCTATCGCTACACCCTGAGCCCTACCTAGTTTTAGCATACTTTGAACATTTTTCCCGAAGAAAGGAGCTTCAATAGCAAATGTATCTGCTTTAAAAGTTTTTATCAACCGAGAGACTTCTGTGTGAATTTTTTCAAGTCGTTGATAAGCATCATCCTTTGAAGATAGTTTCAGCACGCCCAAATCAATTAAACTGATTTGAGAGCCTGTAACCTCAATCAAGCCAAATCCCATGATAATTGTTCCTGGATCTATACCTAAAATTATTTTTGATTTTTTTTGCAAATGGGGACTTATTTTTACTGATAATTATTTTTCTTGAACAAAAGTATAAAATTAATAGTCAACTATGTCTTAGGCCCCTTGCTCTTTGTGGTTTTAGCTTACACTTTATACAAACAAATAGTCAATCAGCCGGATTTAAACTTAAGGTGGGCACAGATTAAGATGAGTTGGCAAAATTCCTTATTCTGGATTGTTGTCGTTTTAATGTTTTTGAATTGGGGTATCGAGGCGTTGAAATTAAAGTATTTATTAAGCCATTTAGAAAAATTAAGTTTTGGGAAATCGTTGCAATCTGTTTTTGCCGGTAGTAGTATCACCATGTTGACGCCTAACCGTACCGGTGAGTTTGGCGGAAGAATTCTATTTGTTAGCGAAAAAAATCGTATCAAAGCCATTTCTGCGAATATTATGGGCAGCATTAGTCAATTAGTAGTAACTATATTTTTAGGCACATTGAGTCTTTTTTATTTTTTATTTGTTTTAAAACAGCAGACCATTGCATTGCCCTGGTTTTTTAATACTACTTTTTTTTATGCAGGATTGTTGATTACATTTTTCTTATTATTGTTTTATTTTAAGATTCATTATTTTATTGTCATTATAAATCGGATACCATTCCTAAGAAGATTTATAAAACATATAGATGTGGTTGATTCCTTCACGAGTAAAGAATTGTTAGGTGTTATATCATTATCTTTAATTCGTTACTCGGTTTTTATTTTCCAATATCTGTTGATGTTGAAAGTGATGCAGGTTAATATAGATTTAAAATTGGCACTTTTATTATTGATGGTTTTTTATTTTATCATGGCATTGGCTCCAACCATTGGGTTTACGGAGTTGCCCATCAGAGCAACAGCAAGTGTATTAGTTCTGGGAATTTATTCCAATAATACATTTGGTATTCAAGTTGCTGCTTTTGCTATTTGGATAATAAATTTGGTGATTCCTGCAATTATTGGTGGTTTATTTATTTCAACAATTAAAATTGTAAAAGAACATGAACACAATTAAACTTTCTTTTCTGTCCATTTTTTTATTAACAGCACCCATTTCGAAAAAAACCGCAGATTTCTGTGGTGTAAAAAACACCTCTTTTTCTGCTGGGGAAGTGGTTACGATGACCGTTTTTTATAATGCGCTGGGAACATTCGTTGGAGCTGGGGATGCAACATTCACCACTACTTTAGAGCGTTTTAATGGAAAGCCGGCTTATCATATTGTGGGTGTAGGTAAGACGTATCCCTTTTTTGACAATTTTTTTAAAGTCAGAGATCGTTACGAAACTTACATAGACACTTCAACATTATTACCTAATAAATTTATCAGAAATGTAGATGAAGGCGGGCATAAAATTTACAACAATGTTACTTTCAATCAAACTGCGAATACGGCAGTAAGTACCAATGGTGTATTTAAAATAACGGACTGTATGCAGGATGTGGTAAGTGCTATTTATTATGCAAGAAATATCAACTTCGACAAATATAAACCCGGGGATAAAATTGAATTTGATATGTTTTTAGATGATGAGGTTCACCATTTGTATTTGAGATATATCGGAAAAGAAAAGATAAAAACCAGGTATGGGAAATTCAGGGCTATTAAAATAAAACCTTTGTTGGTTAAGGGTACCATTTTTGATGGCGGAGAGAATATGAATGCCTGGATTAGTGACGATCCTAATCACTTATTATTGCGCGCTGAAAGTCCTATTGCCGTTGGCAGTATTAAAGTAGACATGATGGGTTATCAGAACTTGAGATATCCATTGACCTCTTTATTAGATTTCAGGTAAGCATTTAAACTGCAAAATCTGGGTTAAAGCTCTTCCAATTTAAAAGTATCCTTTACTTTAATTCCTTTTTCAGTAAGTTGTAATGTGCAGCATTCGATAGTTGAATCATGTTCGAAATACAGCACATAATCATTTTCAACAGCCTCTTTCAGGAAGGATTTCTTTTCATTTAATGTGGTCAACGGAAACATGTCATAAGCCATAATATAAGGGATGGGAATGTGTGCAACAGAAGGCAAAAGGTCAGCCAT
>CALQJH020000203.1 GCA_943330835.2 Candidatus Kuenenia stuttgartensis | reverse complement strand
ATTATGCTATTGGCTATCAGGCGGTTAGTGATACTACAACATTATCAGCTTGGGACTTTACCAATGCTGCCAACTATTTAATTCTTAGTGGGAATATCAATACAAGATCTTGTTATGTGATATTATCAAATGGCGCAGACCAAGTGAATTTACCACATCAAACTACATGGGGGACGTCGAGTATTTTAACTGCCAATGCTTCCAAACCCTTACAATTAAGTGGAAATAGTGCTATTGCTTTATTGAAAAAAAGTACCGCGGGAACGCATACATTAGGCGGGAACACTTATGCTATAATTGATGTATTTGGAAGTCCACTTGTTCCAAGATCAACTGCCACTGGCGCTTCTAGTTTACGTAATAATTTTATTTGGAGAACAGGCGGTGTTACTGATACCAGAAATAATACATTCAAAAGAAAGTCGACAGTTTTCAATCCAACTACCGACTGGAATTTGAGCAGAGGCACAGATACAAATAACTCGCAATGGATAATTAGCGTATTTAGACAATGGGATTACACTAATGTAGGTCAGCCAACCCCATAATTAGAAAAATTAAAAATAAGTTATTACATTTCATAGTCTTGCTCAATGTGAATGATTAAAAAATGGATTTAAAAGAGTAGCACAATTGTAGGAATAAAAAATTATAGGTAAAAGTATTAATGGGTTTAAAGAATAATTTATATCGAAGTAAAATAGTTGTATTGACTGTTTTAACTCTCACCACATCTGTAGTGAAAGCGCAGCTATATATCAACAACTCAAAATTTTTCATTGACTCCGCTTCTACTTTATTTGTAAAGCAACATAATGTTAAGGGTAATTATAGTATAGTCGGAAAAGGTACATTATATCTAAATGGCACCATCCAGCAGAACATTAATATGAACGGAAATACCATTCCCAATTTAAAAGTTGATAATGCTATTAATGTAAATATTGATTCCACTTGTCAGACTGGAAATATAATTCTCCAACCCTCTGCATTGTTAACAGTAAATAATCAATTTTTAAGAGTAAGTGGTAGCATCACCAACAATAACGGAAGTATAGACATAACGAATGGTTCATTAGAAATAAATGGAACAGCTGCTCAAGTTCTTTCAGGAACTTATTTTAAAAATAAAACGATAAAAGATTTAAAATTAAGCAATAGCTCAGGTGTTTCACTATCTGGAGTAAACGACACTTTAAAAATTGCCGGAGTATTAAATTTTGGTGCGAGTAATGTTACATTAACAACGAACAACAATTTGACAATCTCCTCAACCGCATCGAATACAGCATGTGTGGCCGATATAACTTCAAATGGTTCCTATAGCGGAAACGAAATACTGGGAAACGTTACTACAGAAAGATATATCCAAAATAAAAAAGCATGGAGATTGATGTATATGCCAACAAAACACGATTATCAAACCATAAAACAAGCTTGGCAAGAAGGCGCAACTGATTCGTCTTATAAGCCTTCGGGTTATGGTATACAAATCACCGGAGGGTCAACTGTATGGTCTGATAGTGGATTTGATAAACAAACATCCACACCATCTGTAAAAACATATAATCCGGTTGCAAACAATTGGGAAGGTATTCTTTCAACAAAAATTCGTTTTGATACCGCAAAAGCATATATGGTTTTTGTAAGAGGAGATAGAACTGTTACTAGCTTTGGTCAGTCGTCAAATCCTACAGTGCTAAGAGAAAAAGGAAGTTTAAATAGTGGAGATATTACATGGAATAATTTAGGTGCCGCCGGAAATCAGTTTGTAGCAATAGGTAATCCATATCCTTCGGCTATTTCATTGAAAAATGTAACGACAGTTGGGCTTGATAGTTCTTATTATTTATGGGATCCTTTAGCTACCAATAGTATAGGTTATGGAGGATTTCAAACTTTTAAAATGCTTTCAAATGGACAAATACAAATTGCTCCAGGCGGTGCTAGTTATAGCGGGACGAATACAAATATTGAATCAGGTCAAGGATTTTTTGTACATACCAATAACGGTCCCGGATCAATAACTTTTCGTGAAACAGATAAAGCAACAGGAAGTAATTTGGTTTCAAGAGTTCCTGGTCAATTAAGTTCCATCAGAATCAATATGTTTAAAAACGTGAATAATGAATTTGCATTGATGGATGGAGTATTGCATCTTTTTGATTCCAGTTATTCCAATAATGTAAATACTTCCGATGCATTAAAACTCTTCAACCCTTCTGAAAACATAGCTATTAAATTTGCGGATAAAAATTTAGCTATTGAAGCAAGAAGCGTGTTGAACGATAGCGATACTTTGCACTATGCGATTACTCAAATGAAATTAGGGTCGTATAAATTTGAAATTACTCCTGATTATTTTTATACAAACAATTTGTCGGGCTACTTGGTTGATAATTATCTACATATAACCACACCTGTTAGTTTAATAAACTTATCATCAGTTAATTTTGATATCAACAATGATATTGCCTCTTACGCTTCAGACCGATTTTTTATTGCTTTTAAAACTGCTCAAACACTTCCGGTAAAAATTATTTCAATTGAAGCAAAAAGAAATGAAGATAAAACAGCAACTATAAAATGGAAAATTGAAAATGAAATCAATTTGAATCATTATGAAATAGAAAGGGCAGATGATGGATTAAGTTTTATTACATTGGAAAGTCAGCAACCACAAAGTAATAATGGTTTGAGTTACGATTATTCTTTTAATGACATCAATGCAAAAACGAGTGTAAATTATTATAGGGTAAAAGCAATCAGCAATGATGGACAAATACAATATAGCAGGATTGTAAAACTGGATGCTTTAAATAACGAAAACAATATTTTTGTTTATCCCAATCCTGTAAAAGATAATATCATAAACATACAATTTGAGAATACTCTAAGAGGTCTCTATAGCATTATGCTATTTGATATTGAAGGAAAGAATATTTTTAATAAGACCTATAATATATCTGTAAACAATGGTTCAATAAAAGTTGTTTTACCAAAGAATACAGTTTCAGGCAATTATTTATTAAAAATAATTCAACCGAATGGAACTATTTCGACACAGAAGATTTTAATAACCACAAAATAAAGAACCTTATATATCTGAATCAATTAAAACTACAAATACCCATACTATGAAATTTAAACTTCTATTTATTTTGATTGCCTTTGTTGCTAATCATTCAAACGCACAAAATATTGGAATTGGGACAATTACTCCAGATGCAAGCGCCGCCTTGGAAGTAAAAGATAGCGCAAAAGGATTTCTTCCACCTCGTATGACTTATGCACAAAGAAATGCCATTTCAAATCCTGCAGCTGGATTAATGATTTAT
>CALQJH020000202.1 GCA_943330835.2 Candidatus Kuenenia stuttgartensis | reverse complement strand
CAGTACCATTCTGAAATGTCCCCATTCTTCCGTCACGAGTGGACTTAGTTCTTGAACCACTAATGATTTTTCAGGATTTTTTTGAATTAGAGATATGCAAGTTGTGGCTGCTTTTTGCTCACAATAAGCATGGTCAGTAAGTATTTCTTCCAATTGTATTTCTGCAAGATTTACCCATCTTGGGTCGGTGGGTAGTTTTAGCCCTAGTATATTTCTGGTATGCTCGCTTAGATTATTTTCCATGGTCAAATTTAAAAAGATTTGGGGGATTGGTTGGAATTATATTCATTGCCATTTCTCTTGGTTCTTGGCTCTCTGCTGCCGTGGTACGAACCAGGTACGAACCACATTATTGGGGAATTGCTTATTAAACCCAATACCATGGCCTATTCAGATTATCGTTATTTGGGATTAACTAGGTACTTAATGTTGTGGTACGAACCAGGTACGAACCACAACATCCCAACATCTCAACATCCCAACATCTCAATAGCTCCATTTTTTGCTGAAATTATATGCCATTGTACGCACTACAGCGAACCACAGTAATTGAATTTTAAATCAAATAAAAATCCCCTTACTTTGCTTTTCAAATTTATTTTAAAATGAATAAGTCGATTTTATTAATACTTTTATTATCAATCTTTTTTTCTGCCTTAAATGCTCAGAAAATTTATGGCGTTGTTCGCGACGATAATGGGAATTTACTTCCTTATGCCTCAATCGTTATTAAAGGGACTTCTTCAGGCGTTACTGCCAATAATAAAGCTGACTATTCCTTTTCCTTACCACCGGGTAAATACATATTGGTTTGTCAGCATGTTGGTTATGAATCCATTGAAATGAGTGTTGATTTGTCTGCTGACATGGAATTGAATTTTACGCTCCATAAACAACAATTGTTGTTGAAAGAACTTATCATAAAAAGTGGCGAAGAAAATCCAGCATATGAAATCATCAGACAAGCGATTAAAAAAAGAACTTTTTACAATAATCAGGTGAATTCTTTTGATTGTGATTTGTATAGTAAAGATTTAATCAAATTGAGAAATTTGCCTAATAAAATTATGGGTAAAAAAATGCCGGAAGAAGACAGAAAAACAATGGGTTTGGATTCATCTGGGAAGGGGATTATTTATTTGTCTGAAGCTATTTCAAAAGTGTATGTACAGCAACCTGATAAATTCAAACTGGATGTTAAAAGCAGTAGAGTGAGTGGTAGCAATAGTTTCGGGTTTACTTTTCCTGCATTTATTAATTTGTATGAAAATAATGTAAGTATTTTCAATGGTAGCTTTGGTAACAGAGGATATGTTTCACCAATTGCGGATGGGGCTTTACGGTTTTATAAATACAAGATTTTAGGCACGTTTATGGAAAATGGAAAAATAGTCAATGCCATAAAAGTCATCCCACGTAGAAATTACGAGCCACTTTTTTCAGGCATCATCAATATTACAGATGAAGATTGGCGGATTCAAAGTTTTGATCTGACCTTAACCAAACAGTCGCAACTTGAATTCTTGGATACGTTGAAAATAACACAGTTGCACGTTCCCGTTAGTGATGATATCTGGAGAGTGAAAGATCAACTGCTTTATTTTAATTTCAACATGTTTAAAATAGATGTGATTGGTCATTTTCTTACAGTTTATTCCAATTATAATGTCAACAGAAATTTTGATAAAAAGTTTTTTGATAGAATTGTAATAAAATATGACACAGCCGTAAATAAAAAAATGAGACAGTATTGGGATTCTGTAAGACCTGTTCCGCTTGAGTTAGAGGAAAAGAATGATTACAGGATTAAGGATAGTTTATTCGCTTTAAGATCAGATTCTCTTTCTGTATATAATAACATTGATTCACTTAGAAAAAAGCAGGGGAAATTTAAAATTCAAAAAGTACTCTTTTCAAACATCGATAGAAATCATTTTAGTAAAACCAATCCTTATCAATGGGGAATAGAATCCTTAATTGGAAATCTGCAATATAATACGGCTGAAGGTGTTGTAGGTCAATTAGGAGGTTATTATGAACAAAATAGTTCTAAACGTAAATACAAATTATTTGTTCAGCCGAATATCAGGTATGGTTTTGCTAATACACATTTGAATAGCTGGGTAGATATTGCAATTAGATCGAATGGTAAAAATAAAATGCATCAAAACAAACATATTGCATGGTTTTTATCTGGCGGTAAACGTGTATCACAGTACAATAATGAAAATCCTGTGGAGCCATTATTGAACTTCTTCAGTACTTTATTTAGTGGTAAAAATATAATGAAGACCTATGAAAAATCTTATGGTGGACTTGCTTTCAGAAAACGTTATGAATCGGGGTTAAGTTTTACTATAAAAACTACTTTTGAAGATCGCACGCCGCTTTTCAATTCCAGCACTTACACTTTTAAAAAAGCAGACAGCGTAAAGCTTACAGAAAATTATCCTGTTGACAGAGTTTCTTTGAACGAAGTGTTTCATCATCAGGCACTTTTAGCCAATATTGAAATTAGTTTTAGGCCTGGTCAACGTTACATTCAATTCCCCGATCAAAGAATGCCTTTAGGTTCAAAATATCCACTATTTACTTTAAGTTATACAAAAGGGATTGCAACCGTTTTGGGCAGTGATGTTGATTTTGATAAATGGAATCTAGATATTAAGGATGATATGAATTTTAAACTGGGGGGCCTATTTAAGTATAAATTGTCTGTTGGAGGATTTTTAAATACGAATAAAGTTTTTATTCAGGATTATACCCATTTCTTTGGGAACCCATTAAGAGCATCTTTGGATAATGGGACAAGTTTTCAACTCATGGGTTCTTATGTTAATTCCAATACAGATAAACTATATTTATCTACTCACGTTGAGCACCATTTTAATGGATTGGTAACTAATAAAATTCCATTAATAAAGAAATGGAATTGGGGTTTAATAACGGGCTTGCATTCTTATTATATCAGTAATGCTAATCATTATGAAGAGTTGTATGTTGGTCTCGAAAATATATTTAAATTAATGAGAGTTGATTTTGTAAGTGCTTATCAAAATGGCCGGTATGTCAATTCTGCATTAGTTTTCGGCGCTGGAGGTGTTTTGAGTGGCGGACTTAATAATAGAGGTAATGCACTTTCAAGAAAGCGTTCCATTGGGATTATTTTTTGATTAAACATATAAAACTCTACTTTTGCTATGATAATTTGGTTTGCCCTGCAAGCATCCAATCTTTTTTAGATTCTCCATTCATTTGGAGTCAAATATTTTACTATGGCAGTATTACACAATCGCGTTTCACAGGCGGAGCTTAAAAATCGCTTGTATGAAGAAACATTCTACAGAAT
>CALQJH020000201.1 GCA_943330835.2 Candidatus Kuenenia stuttgartensis | reverse complement strand
TTTCTATATGTTTGGTTGTATCAAGTGGAATATGTTCAAATTCAGTATTTTCTACAACATGCGCCAATTGAAAAACAAATGAAAGTGTTGTTCCCATAACTGCATTCATTACAAAAAAACCAATCAGCCATCCGAGCCATCCCCAAACTATTATGGGAATGATTATGAAAAAGGTGAGGTAATATATTTTAGTAGCCCAGAAAACAAGGTGGTTTTTAACAGTCATTTTCCATGCTTCAGTGGTGTAGATTTTTCTTTTGAAGTACTTGGTAAAATCCATGAAGAAAATCCAAAAAATAGAAGACAAGGAATATACAAAAGGAAGATACAAATGCTGTATGCGATGCATTGGCACCCATTTCTGTGTGTCACATTGACGGATAATAGGGCTTTTTGCAATATCATCGTCTATGCCATCAACGTTAGTATAAGTATGATGAATGATATTGTGTTTTTGTTTCCAGAAAAAAGCATTAGCACCAAGTCCGTTTGAGCCAATTAAACCTATAAAATCATTTAAAAGTTCCGACTTACTGTAACTCCCGTGATTCGCATCGTGCATTACACTAAAACCGATACAAGCTGACAAATAACCAAACACACCAGCTAAAACTATGGCTAATGCAACATTGATATTAAAGAACATCAATGCGATGTAAATAGAAACAGCCGACCCAAGAAGTAAAAAGGTTTTGAGATAAAGCTCGATATTACCGGTCTTGGCTATTTTTTTTTGTTTAAAATAATCGTCAACACTTTGTTTTAAATTTTGATAAAATTGATTATTGGTATTATTGAAGATTAATTTGGACATTGATATTGTAATTGGAATGGATAAAATTGTATTTAAAAAATCTGCTTTGTTGAATTAATTCAATTTGAAAGGAGTTTCAAGAATAAAAGTTGGGATGATCACTTCGAATTGTTTTTTAGTGTTGAGATTTTCTAAAATATACTTGCCATGCATTTTACCAACCTCTGTTTGTAAATCACATCCGCTTATGTATTGATAGGCTTGCTGTGGGAAAATCAACGGCTGAACACCCACAACGCCCTCCCCTTCTACTTCTCTGAAAGTCCCATTACTATCGAATATCTTCCAGTACCTGCTTAATAATTTCACAGGAAAATCGTTATTGTTTTCAATAGTAATTTTATAGGCAAACATGAATTGCTTATCAAGTGGATTGCTCAACTCAGATTGATAAAATGTTTCAACGCTAATGTTGATACCATTTGAAATTTTAGATTCCATATTTTTAAATTTCTTAAAGTTAACCAAAATATATTGTTGTAAGAAGAGGTTTTATTCTTCCATTTGTAAAAACAGCAGGAATAGCTTTAGTAATTAACGCTTTTTAGTAAGAGAATATCCATTTTTTATAAGATACTGCATCACTTTTTCTCTTTGATCTCCCTGAACAAGAATTTCTCCATCTTTTGATGATCCACCAGTACCGCAATGATTCTTTAACTTTTTAGACAGCTCATCCCGATCTGATTCCTTGCCGATAAATCCTTCAACAAGTGTAACAGCTTTTCCAGCTCGGTGCTTGGTTTCCAGTTTTACGCTTAATTTTTGTTGTGCAGGAGAAAGTGTTTCTATATCCGCATCATTTTCTCCAATGGGATGAAATGTGGGATCTGTGGAATAAACAATACCAGAAGAAGTGCTTTTCTTTTTCAAATGATGATAGTTTAGATAATGGATGCCTTTAAACTTAAATCAATACTTTTTGCCTGATGAATGATGGCGCCACAAGAAATGAAATCTATATCTGTAGCGGCGTATTCCTGAACATTATCAAGGGTAATGCCGCCACTGGCTTCTGTTTCATACTTCCCCTTAATTAATTGTAATGCCGAAACAATGTCAACCGGAGTAAAGTTGTCCAACATGATTCTGTCTATTTTTCCAACAGCAAGTACTCGTTTCACTTCTTCCAGATTTCTTGTCTCTACTTCAATTTTTAAATTTTTATGTTGGTCTGATAAATATTGATGTGCCATTAGAATCGCTTTTTCAATAGACCCACAATAATCGATATGATTGTCTTTAAGCATGATCATATCATAAAGCCCAAATCGATGGTTATGGCCTCCACCAATGCTCACCGCTTCTTTTTCCAGTAATCTGAAATTAGGCGTAGTCTTTCTCGTGTCAAGTAAACGGGTTTTGTATCCATGTAGTTTTTCAACATACTGACGGGTTAATGTTGCAATGCCGCTCATTCTTTGCATGGTATTAAGCACCAGTCTTTCACATTTTAATATGGTGTGTATGCTTGCTGTAATGTCAAATGCAGTTTCGCCAACATGAACAAACTCTCCATCTTTTTTATGTTGCAAAAACTCGCAACCGGGCTCTACCCATTTAAAAATAGTTTCAGCAACAGCAATTCCTGCAATAACGCCAGCTTCTTTTATTTTAAGTACGGCTTTCCCTTTAGCATCCTTATCAATACAAGATAAAGTGGAATGATCGCCGTCGCCAATGTCTTCTGCGAATGCATTAACTATTAATTGTTGCAATTGTTGATTCATGTGTGTATTTTATTATTTTCCGCTTGCCCCATATTATACCCTTAATACTCATCCTCGATTGGTAAGAGGCTGTCTCTTATGGCTATTTAATGTTCACAAAGCTAAGGATTGCAATGAAAATTGATGCGTCCACCTTAAAAAGATTATGATACATATTTCTTTTACGAACTTTTTAAATTCAATTATTTAGCTTTACAGCTCAAAATAGACCTCATAAATTTCTCAAAACCGATTGAGAATGAATTCGCAGAGCAGAACAAGTTGCCATTGAAAAAAAACTATAATAACAAATGGAAAACAGAAAAATACTTTTAATCATAATGGATGGATGGGGCCTTGGCGCTGATAAAAAAAGCGATGCGATACAAAATGCACATGTGCCATTCGTAAGTTCATTGTATAAATTATATCCAAATACAACGCTGGTTACTTGCGGAGAGGATGTTGGCCTTCCGGAAGGCCAAATGGGAAATAGCGAAGTTGGACATCTTAATTTAGGTGCAGGAAGAATTGTTTACCAGGAACTGCAACGAATTAATGTTGCCATACGCAATCAGGAATTTCAGACAAATGAAATCTTGCTTAATGCCATTGATGTTGCGAAAAAAAATAAAAAAACCTTACACTTGATGGGATTGGTTAGTGATGGTGGCGTTCATTCACATATCAATCATTTAAAAGCGATATTGTCAACTTGTGCTGAACATCAATTATCCGACGTTTTGGTTCATGCTTTTACCGACGGAAGAGATACGGATCCAAAGTCTGGGATTAAGTATTTGAGAGATCTTCAAGATCATATGGATAAGAGTACGGGCAAAATAGCTAC
>CALQJH020000200.1 GCA_943330835.2 Candidatus Kuenenia stuttgartensis | reverse complement strand
GGATGAGCATATTGAAGAAATGGAGGGTTATGATGCTTCTATACTTTGGAACAGTAAAAGGCCTAGCGGCACCACTAACACTATTAAATTCCTTAAAAACATTATTAGCGAAGGTGAAAGTTTCCCACTTTACTATAGCATTGGTGGTTCTGCTAACTACAAAGCAGAAATAATTGATTTTGCCGAATCGCAGGAAGATCTCAATAAAAAGCAATGGGATAAAAAATATAATATTCTTTATTATCACCACAATTTCTCCGACTACAAAGACAGTAAAAAGGCCGCACGAATTGTGTTTTTAGCAAAAGCTATATCTAAAATTGATCCTATCCCTGTCGTAGACTTTGAATTTTATGATGGTTATGAAGCCCCACGCCAAGACAACCTGTCTCCAATAAAGACAGTACCAACAGTCGGAGAAAATAATGAAAATAAATTATTCCCACCAGACCAGTTTGACACTAAGGACTTTGAAGAGTACATTCAATTTATTCGCGAAATAATAAATCGGTTTGAATTAAAGCAGGGAGATGAACGCTTAGTTTTTAGTATACGAGATAATAATTTAAATTTTATTATTGGTCAACGCTATTGTTGGAATTTATACGTGTCAAATACAAAAGGGCAATTTGGCATTATTTCAAAAGTTAAATTAAATGAAACTAGTAAAAAGTATAAAGGGTCAGACCCTGTGCCTTATTATACTCACTTTGCTGATATCAATTCTGTGAATTCAAATATCAAGTCAATTGACGATGCATTAGTAGAAGAATTAGGAAGATCAAAAAAATCAAGTTATCTAAAATTTAATAATATAGTTTTTGAAAATTATGTTTTTAATCTCACACCAAAAATCACCAACAAAAAAAATATGAGTTTGAATCAAATATTGTTCGGACCACCTGGTACCGGTAAAACATACAATTCCATAAACAAAGCAATAAAAATTATTAACCCGAATTTTGATCTTACACAAGAACGCAAGTTGGTGAAAGACGAGTTCGATAGGTTGATAAGAAATGGTCAAATTGTGTTTACCACTTTCCATCAAAGCATGAGCTATGAAGATTTTATTGAAGGAATAAAACCTTTAGAACCAAAGCTGGAAGGACAACCAGTAATTTACAAAGTTGTTAATGGAATCCTTAAAGAGTTTTGCAAACAAATTAAAAACAGCGAAAAACTAACCAATGCTGGCAATACAATTGCAACCGTTACAAATTTCGATGAATTATATGCTGCTTTTTTAAATCGATTAACAGATATAATTTCATATTTAGAAGAGGGTGAATTTCATATTTTCCCTTCAAGAAAATCAAATGTAAAATTGCTTAAAATAGAAGGCGATGGAATCTCAACATCTGGTGAGACTGCAAATACAATTGAAACTATTACGAAGGAAAAACTGAAAAGAATTTATGATAAATTCCAAAGCCCGGACGATATTAAAAATATCAATGAGCAATTAAGAAAGGAAGTTGGAACTGATATAGGGTGGACAACCAATTATTATGCGATTTTTAAGGCAATAAAAGATTTTGAAAAATCAATTGCATCTTCAGCAGTTGAACAAAAAGCTATTACCCCTAAAAATTATGTACTTATTATAGACGAGATAAATAGAGGAAATGTATCTCAAATATTTGGAGAACTTATTACATTGATTGAAGACGATAAACGACTTGGAAAGCCTGAAGCATTAGAAGCAACATTAGTGTATAGCAAAGAGAGATTTGGAATTCCGCCTAATTTGTATTTAGTAGGCACAATGAATACTGCAGACAGAAGTGTTGAGGCTTTAGATACTGCATTAAGAAGAAGATTTGTTTTTGAGGAAATTCCACCCAAATACGATTTGCCGGAACTTCAATACACTTTTGCAAGTGTAAAATGCTTTGAAATTATACAAACCATAAATAAAAGAATTGAGAAGCTATTAGATAAAGACCATTTAATAGGGCATTCATATTTCATTTTAAAAGATGGTGAGAACGCGAATGATAAATTAAAGAACTCCTTTTATAAAAACATTATTCCACTCTTACAAGAATACTTTTTTGGTGACTTTGGCAAAATTGGATTAGTATTAGGCCAAGGTTTTGTGAATCTAAAAAATTGGGATGATAAAGTTGACACCTTTGCAGAATTTGACCATGAAAGTACTGGCGATTTCGAAAGCAAGGATGTGTATGAAATTATTGATTACAGAGAAACTACTAATTATGAAGTAAACAAAGTAAAAATGGATTTCGAAAAGGCTATTAAACGATTAATGAAATTAAACATTGTCTAAACATACAACCATTACTATATTTGAACATCAGATCTTAAGAACTGATAAGGGAGAAATACGTTTAACTGCCGATCAGTTAAACGCATTACAATCCTATTACGGAAATGGTGTACCTTATTTTTCATTAATCCATAATGGTGTTCAATTTAATGAATTTGTGGGTGTACTTCAATTTGGCAATACTTTGATTGAGATATTACCGAAAGCAGATAAATATTCAGATGATAAAGAATCATGGCGTTCTTTGCTTATTGGTATGTTACGGGCTATATCTGGTTTTGAAATAAGATCAACAAGTAATGCTAATTTAAAAGTAAAGCCGAATACTATACTTGATTTGTATTTTGAATTATTTATTAAAGAGGTTGAGTATTTATTGCATGGTGGTTTAATAAAAAATTATCGTAAAAAAGAAGGTAATAATACTGCCTTAAAAGGCAACATTGTATTTTCTAAACAGCTTCAAAAAAACTTGACACATCAAGAACAATTTTATACACGTTTTACAACTTATGATGTTGTTCATCCTTTACATCAAATTCTTTACAAAACAATAACCATACTAAAGCAAATTAATACAAACCCTTCACTGCAAAGTAGAATTTGTGCTTTGTTATTGAATTTCCCTGAAATGCCTGACATTAAAGTATCTGAATCATCTTTCAATAAAATTATCTTCAATAGAAAATCTCTTGCTTACAAAAAGTCTGTTGAAATTGCTAAAATGATATTACTTCAATATCATCCGGATGTAAACAAAGGTAAAAACGATGTATTAGCGTTAATGTTTGATATGAATAAGTTGTGGGAGCAATTTGTATATGTGAGTTTGAATAAACATAAGCCAACAACCTATTCTATAACCGCACAAACAAGTAAAAGTTTTTGGAAACCAATTGGTGGCCGAAAAACCACTATGAAGCCCGATATCGTTATAAATAAAGGCGATAACGAATACTTGGTGCTCGATACAAAATGGAAAAACTTAAACGGCTTTAATCCTTCCCCTGATGATTTAAGGCAATTATATGTTTATCATCATTACTATGGTGCAAAAAAAGTAGCTTTGGTGTATCCGGGCAATTT
>CALQJH020000199.1 GCA_943330835.2 Candidatus Kuenenia stuttgartensis | reverse complement strand
TTTTATAAAGAGAATCTTGTGAGTATTACTAAAAAAGGCATGAATGGCGCAGCCGAAATAAGTATGATGATGGAAGGATTTAGAAATAATCCTCCTAAAGCTATCGACGGCATTCCTGTTGTGGCATTATTAGATTATCAATTGCAAGTGGGTAAAAATTTATTGGATGGCAGTTCATGGGAAATCTCATTGCCAAAGAGTAATGTATTGCAGTTTGATTTAGCAGATGGTTCAAAAATCTCCGCAAGACCAAGTGGCACAGAGCCTAAAATAAAATTTTATTTTAGTGTAAATGCAACATTGGAAAGTGCGGAGTTGTTTGATGCGACAGAAAAAATTCTGGATGATAAAATCCAGCGCATCATTAATGAAATGGGTTTAAATTAAAATAGGTTAATCATATATAGTTGAAGTATGGGAAAGAGAATGTTGGAGTATGAAGATTCGTATAGGCACAAGGGAATGAGAGAGAATTTAATTAAGGGTCTCCGGGAAAAAGGAATTTCAGATGAGGCTGTATTGAGAGCAATGATGGAAGTCCCTCGACATTTTTTTCTGGATCCTGAATTTGAGAATATTGCCTATGAAGACCGGGCGTTTCCTATTGCAGCTGATCAAACTATTTCCATGCCTTATACGGTAGCGTTTCAATCGCAATTGTTGCAAATAAAACCCTTTGATAAAGTTTTGGAAATTGGTACAGGAAGCATGTACCAGTCAACTATTTTGGCTGAAATGGGCGCAATTGTGCTTACCATTGAAAGACAAAAGGAATTATTTGAAAAGACAAAAAAATTCATTTTGAAAAATAAATATCCTGCTGCAAAACTTAGATTTATTTATGGGGATGGATTTTCCGGACAACCTGCTTTTGCTCCATTTGATAAAATTATAATTACTTGCGGAGCACCTTTTATTCCCCCGAAATTGATTGACCAATTAAAGCCCGGTGGTATTATGGTGATACCATTGGCAGAAGACCAGCACCACAAAATGCTGAGAATAACTAAGAATGAAAATGGCACTTATAGTGAAGAATCATTCGCTGATTTTTCATTTGTACCGATGTTGCCCGGAAAAAATAGTGAGGTTAATTAATAATGATAATAATGCGAATCGTCTCTAAATTTATTTTTATTTGCAATATTTGTTTTGTTGGAGCAGTATGCTCAAGGTATATAAATATTAATAAAATATCAATTTCAAAATCAAACGAGGCATTGGGTTTTAATCCTTTGGGAAGTTCTATAGTAGTGCTTGGCTATGCGGCAGTTCTAATGAATTTTTTATTTCTGTTGACGTTTGTATTTTATAAGATTTTTAAAAAAAATATAGATGTTTCATCTTGGTTGATGCTGTCCAGCTTCCTTTTTTTTATTGCACAAATAATCTATTTCTTTTTTTAAGATATCACGTTAAAAGGGTCATTACTTTTTTCAAAGATACTTCGCAGTTTTCCATCCATTTTGAAAAGTCCCCATCATCAGACACCCATTTGTAGGAGGATAGTTTAATGTTCTTTTTCAAACAGGTTTTTGCAATTGCATATAATTCCATATCAAATACAGAAGAGCTTTCAATCATGTTGATATAGTTTGGAGCATACTTTTCTTTTTGTTGATGATCATAGAAGTAATCAGTTGTAAAGCAAGTATGAATCGAATTTTCGTCAAGTAATATATAAGGCTCTCTTTCGTCAAATGCAGTAATGCCATATTCGCAAATAGGCGAGCAGTCTATATCCTGGCATACTTTTCCTATTTTAATAATTTCCCCAAGTTGATGCTGGGTAGATCCGCAAGAGCCTATATTAATTATTTCAGAAACGCCCATGCTGATCAGTTCATGTGTGCCGATAGTCGCGTTTATTTTTCCTATCCCTGAAAATAAAACAGGGTAGCCGTTGATGTTGTCGATGTTATTGACTTCTTCTTTTAAGGCAATTATAAAAGCTTTGCTCATGTTGGATAAGTTTGATGGATTAATTTACAGTTTTGAATAATTCAATCAAACAATTACTTATAATGGAAATATTTTTTGGAATACATTCTTCTGCGAAAGGAGCAAAATGTGAAGAATGAGGGGAATAGATGATGGGATGGTCCGTATTTTTTATTTCAGGATTCAAAGTCCCCATCCACAACAAATAAGAGGGTATGTTGGATAATTGCTGGCCATAAACTCCGAAATCTTCTCCAAGCATCACTGGTTTTACTTGCTTAATCACGTCCGCTCCAAATTTATGTTCAATGATATTTTTTATTTTCTTTCCTAATGCAGCATTGTTGTAAAGAGAAGGGATACTCATGTCCAATATTTCATACAAAGGAAATTTATCTTTACTCAATCCTGCAGCAGCTGCTAGGTTATCTCCAATTTCTTTTAATCTGTTAATGATTGTTTCTCTGGCTTCTTTGCTGTATGATCTTATGGTAAGTTTCAACATGACCTGGTTAGGAATAATATTCCCTGCTGTACCACCATGTATAGCCCCAACAGTAACAATAGCAGGATCATTTGGAGAAAGGTTCCTACTTACAATGGTTTGTATTTCATTAATGTATTGAGCCGATAAAACAATCGGATCTATGGCGTTTTGAGGAGCTGCTCCATGTCCACCTTTTCCATAAATGGTAATGTTAATCATGTCTACTGCCGCCATTGCGTACCCATCACAAAATCCAACTTCTCCTGCTTTTAAATCCCCATTATTATGAATCGCTAATTGATAGGTTGGTTGAGGAATAAGATTAAAATTTGGAGAGGTGATTAATTTCTTTGCTCCTTGTGCTGTTTCCTCAGCAGATTGTGCAAGCATCACTAAAGTTCCTTTCCAATTGTTTTTAAATTGACTTAAAACTTTTGCAATACCTAACCATGTTGTCATGTGAACATCGTGCCCACAGGCATGCATAACGGAAAAGGGTTCGTTTTCTTTTATACTAACTACCGTACTTGCATAAGGGAGTGAAGTCTCTTCTTTAACAGGCAAACCGTCCATCTCCGTACGATACAGTATTGTAGGACCATTACCATTTTTAAGAACAGCAGCAAAACTTTGGTATCCTAATGAATCGATTATTTCGTATCCATATGATAGAATGGTTTTTCTTAAATATGTAGCCGTGTTAAATTCTTTTGTGCTTAATTCAGGATGAGCATGAAGATTTTTATAGCAATCCAAATTAGTGGATTGTTCCTTTTTAAGGAGCGATTCAATTTGTAAAGAATAATTTTGTGCAGATAAAAAATGAAAGGATAACAGGAGCAGCAGCATAAGAGAATTTCGCATAGTGTATTGTATTAATGGTGTATGATGAGAAAATATTACTTTTTGATTCATGAGAAATAATTGAATAAATAGTCATGACTTGACTACTATGGTTGTTG
>CALQJH020000198.1 GCA_943330835.2 Candidatus Kuenenia stuttgartensis | reverse complement strand
TACAGGATCAGAAAATACGATTAACCAGATTCTTGAAAAAGATACGGATGCGATGATGAACCGTACCGCAAGCCGTCCTGTTGCCAGTGGAAGAATGAGCGCAAAAGAAGCTTGGATCTTCGCTGCAATATCTGGTGGAATTGGGCTATTGATCATGTTTTCCTTTAGTAAGGAAGCGGCATGGCTGAGTTTATTAAGTTTGGTTTTATACGGGTTCGTATATACGCCACTTAAAAAAATCAATTCAATTGCTGTTTTGGTTGGTGCGATTCCAGGAGCCTTACCTTGTCTGATTGGCTGGGTAGCCAGTTTTGGCGAAGGAAATGCCAATAACTGGACTGGGGGCTGGATATTATTTGCGATTCAATTTCTTTGGCAATTCCCTCATTTTTGGGCTATTGCCTGGGTAGCTCATAAAGATTACAGTATCGCAGGATTTAAGTTGTTACCCAGTGATAAAGGCCCTACAAAATTCACAGCCCTACAAACTATCATGTATAGCGCGATGATGATTCCCATAGGATTATTGCCGTATATGTATCATATGAGTGGCATCGTGAGTATGTGGATATTATTAGTTTGTAATTTTTTCATGCTTGCAGTGAGCATCATTCTCTTTTTAAGAATGGATGTTTCATCAGCAAGAAGAGTAATGTTTAGTTCTTATTTTTATTTAATGATCGTGTTTTTGAGTTTGTATGCCAACAAAACACATTCGACAGATAATCAAAAGTTTGATTTTCAAAAAATTGAGGTATGGAAACAGAAGTAATACAACCAAGAAATAAAATTCATCCGCACAAATTTACTTTGTGGGTCGGAATTGGAAGTATTGTAATGATGTTCGCCGGGTTGACAAGTGCCTATATTGTTAAGCGCAATCAGGCAAACTGGCAAACATTTGAAATACCGCTTGCTTTTTGGTACAGCACAGTATTAATATTAATAAGCAGTTTAACATTGCAACTTTCTGCAAAGGCATTTAAAGAAAGAGCAATGAAAAATTACAGAATGTTGATGTTAATCACATTAACCCTGGGAGTTCTTTTTATCGTAACACAATATTTCGGTTTCAAGAGTTTTTGGAATGCGGGGATGACAATTCAAGCGAATGTTTCTTTTTCGTTTTTATATGTCATTGTTGGATTACATGCGCTACATGTTATTGGAGGCGTAATTGCATTAATGGCGATGTCGCTAAAAGCGTTTAGTACAAAAAAAAGAAATTACAGCGTTGTGCCCATAGAATTAATTTGTACCTATTGGCATTTCGTAGATGTACTTTGGGTTTATTTGTTGATTTTTTTGGTGATGATCAAATAATAATTAATAATTAAAAAGTAAAAATTCAAAAAACAGAAGTTAATGTATAATAATTCATTTTTGAATATTGAATTTTTAACTTCGATTTCGAATAAAAGTTAATTCTGAATATTTATGTCAACAACAGCAATTCCGTCGGGAACAAAATGGTGGAGTGGAGGTAAAAGCCCATTCAATGTAAACTACGGCAAAGTAATGATGTGGTACTTTTTAATGAGTGATGCCTTTACTTTTGGCGCATTTCTTATTAGTTATGGAACCATTCGTTTCAGCGTAAACAATTGGGCAGATCCCAATCATGTTTTTAATTCTTTTCCTTTTGCAGGACATGCGAATTTGCCTTTGGCATTTGTGAGTCTAATGACGTTCATTTTGATTTTCAGTTCTGTAACAATGGTGTTAGCGGTTCACGAAGGTCACCACATGAATCGTAAAGGAGTAGAAAAATACATGATTATGACCATCATTGGCGGTGCAGCCTTCTTGGGTTGTCAGGCATGGGAATGGACGCATTTATTAACTGGCGAACATGTAGCATTATTGACAGATGGAACATTAGGCGTTATTCCTACAACGGTAAAAATGAACCCTTGGGGCGCAGATTTATCTTCTGTAGAAATGATGAATGCTTTACAAAAATCTACACACGAACAATTAGTTGCTATTGCATCAACTATGCATCATGGAGCTGCAGAAGTTCACCATAATTTAAAAGCGCTAACCAATCAAGAGTTAATCAGTCAAATATCAGCATCAGGATTACATGCAACACATAGTGGTCCAATTGCGTTTGGTGGTTACTTCTTTGGTATTACTGGTTTTCATGGATTTCACGTTTTTAGTGGAGTTATTATTAATATTGTCATGTACCTAAAAACAAAGTTGGGTCATTTTGATAAAAGAGGTCATTATGAAATGATTGAAAAGGCCGGACTATATTGGCATTTTGTAGATTTAGTTTGGGTATTTGTATTCCTTTGTTTTTATCTGGTTTAATCAATTAATAAAATTAAAATAGAAATATTTATGTCATTAGCACAAACAAACCCGCCAGAAGTTACTTTTCAACCAGATCATTCTGGAGGAACAGGAAAGATTTGGAAAATATTTTGGGTGTTATCTGTCTTAACTATTATTGAACTTGCTCTAGGCTATTTCTTATATGCTAAACATGGAGAATTGGGTTATGCAACAGTGCTTTCAACGAAGTGCGTGATAGCCATTCTTACTTTGGCAAAAGCATACTATATCGTTTCTGTATTTATGCATCTTGGTGATGAAGTCAGAAATTTAATCATGACTATTGTTGTGCCGTTGGTATTATTCGTATGGTTTATTATTGCGTTTTTAGCAGACGGAAACAGCTGGAAGAATCTTCGTAATACAAATGCAGGCAGTAAGCCTAATCAAATGGAACAGGTGCAAGAACACCATTCTACTGAAAAATAATTTATATTAGTAAAACGAAATAATTAACCATCGTTTACCTTAAGTGAACGATGGTTTTTTTTGAAATCAACAATAAGAAAAGTAAATCCACAATAGATAAAAGAGGAATAATTTAAACATTGAAAAAAAAATCTACATACGCACTTTTACTTGCCATGTTAATGCCACTATGTGGCTATTGGATAGTGAAATATTATAGTAAGGATGCTGTTCATATGCCCCCTCACTATTTTTATGATAGCATTGTAGTTAATAAAAAAAGAGGAAAAGCTGTCAATGATACACTATGGCATAAGGTGAAAAACATTTCTTTTACCAATCAGCTTGGTCAAAAAGTTTCATTGGATGATTTGCATGGAAAAATTCTTGTTGTGGATTTTTTCTTTTCTCATTGCCCCAGCATTTGCCCAGGTATGGCACATGCAATGAAAAAATTGCAAAAATCATTTGAACAAAATCCTGATATTGTTCAATTCTTAAGTATCAGTATTGACCCCGATCATGATAGTGTTCCGCAATTAAGAGAATTTGCCAATAGGTTAAATATTAACCATGACACCTGGTGGTTTGTAACTGGAAATAAAAAAGAAATTTATGATTTCGCTTTGCAGGAAATGAAAGCAAGTATAGCAGACAC
>CALQJH020000197.1 GCA_943330835.2 Candidatus Kuenenia stuttgartensis | reverse complement strand
ATTCTTCTGCTGTAAGTAAGATTTAAAGAGTGCTTTGGATTGATATTAAAAGTCAAAGCTGCTGAGGGGAAAAAGTCTGTGTACGATTTTTTTACTGTATTATCTGATTGTATAATCCCATCGGCTCTGATTAAAACGCCTTCACTATTTGTTTGTTCCATTCTCATGCCAAACTGTACACTCCATTTCTGGTTTAAGGTTTTAAAATAACTTGCATAAAGCGCATTCACATTTTCTTTGTAGTTAAAAAAATTGCTTTTATCTACTACCTTGATGGGAATAGCATTCGCATTTTCAGTAAAAAAATCAAAAGTATTGTCTGTATTTACAAAGGAAACTTTTCCTCCGTAACTTAATTTTCCTTTTTTTATTTTTTGTTCAACATCTATTTTTGCAGTATAAATATCAATGTTTAAAGGCATTACAGTCCGATTAACAATACTATAATCTAATGACTGGTCATTAAAATAATAATTATTAGGTTGATAATTTTCTCCAGTCTTTCTAAATAAACCATAATCAGCATCAGCATTAATTTCTGTGCCACTTGTATCGATGTATCTGTAATTCAGATTTACATTAGAGTTGTTGGTATTGCCATTTCCTGTACTATTGGATTGTAGTGATTTTATAAAAGTCTTTGTAGGATTGTATTGAATGGGCGTATTGCCGAAACTCAACTCATCACTTTTACTCAAATTCGACGTCAGTAAAAATCCGAAAGTGCTTTTTGCATTTACAAAATAATCTAAGCCGGCTTTTATATTACCATTCGTTTTGTTGTTTTTATTAACACTGATTAAATCGTAAAGCGTGTCCATTTGCAACCGATTCAATTTCATCGAGTATTGATTGATGCCAAGATTAAGTCCAAGATTCCCAAATAAATTAATTTTCTTATTGCGGTAATTAATATTAAATGCGCCGTTACCCTTTGGCGTTATACCCTGAACAAATCCGGCAGTAACACTTCCATTGGTTCCGAATTTTTTATTCTTTTTCAATCTGATGTTGACTATGCCTGCGTTGCCACTTGCATCATATTTTGCAGAAGGATTGCTAATCATTTCTATGGCTTCAATATCACTGCTGCTTATTCCTTTCAAATAGGCCGCTAATTCTTTTGCATCCAATTGAGATATTTTACCATCTACATATACTTTAACGCCCGTCTTCCCTTTCATGCTGATGTTGTCATTATTATCGACTTGCAAACCAGGACTTTTTCTCAACAATTCAAAAGCATCACTACCCGTTGCATTGATACTGGATTCCACATTGAATACCAATTTATCTGCTTTCACTTCGACCAATGGTTTTTTGTTGGAAACTGTAACAGCAGACAAGGTTACTTTTGAAGAAATAAGTTTTGTGTCTTCAATTTTAATATCCACCGCATTAAGAAAATTGATTGACTCAGAAAAGTAATCCTGGTAACCAATAGCCGTAAATTTTAAGATATAGTAATCGGCATTGGATAAAGAAAAATCATAAGCGCCTGACTCATCTGAAATAGTGGCTTTTACCAAACTGCTGTCCTTAGCTTTAAGCAAACCAACCGTAACTGAAGACAAAGGTTTATTACTTAAGCCAATAACCTTTCCGGAAATAACAGGATTTTTTTGAGAAAATGAAGATAAAGAAGCCAGCACAAACACACTAAGAAACAATACTATTCTCATCATAATTTTATTTTGATGCAAATATCGTTACAGCTAACCAAATTCACTGATAGAAATCTATAATCTTTGAGATTACAAGGCAAATATTATCTATTTCGATACAATACTGCTGGTATTATAATAAATCTTCTTCTAAAAATCCCCAGCTTTTTTGAAGTGACAACAATTCTTCACCTTTGATTTGAGGTTCTTTATAATGACCCGCAATATTTTTTTGTCGGAAGGCTTCATATAAACTTACGGCACACGCAACGGAAATATTTAAGGATTTAATAATGCCAACCTGAGGAATAATAAAGTTCCCATCAGCCAATCCAATCAATTCCTCACTTACACCACTATGTTCATTTCCAAAAACTAGTGCCACATTTTCTGTAAGATTCAGTTCGTATAAATCAACAGCATCAGAACTCAAGTGAGTAGTATAAATTTTATTATATTTTTTTCTTAACGCATCAAAACACGTTTGAACATCTGTAAACTGGTGAATGGTCAACCACTTTGAAGCGCTGGAGCTACTTTTAGCACCCCATTTTTTATGATTGGCAATTACAGTATTTAAAATGTAAATCTCTTGAATCCCAACAGCATCACATGTTCGCATAACTGCTGATATATTGTGTGGATCTGCTACATTTTCTAAAACAATAGTAAGATTAAGCTGTCTTTTGCTCAATACCGTATTCAGTCTTTCATTTCTTTCAGGTGTCATAATTGCGAAAATCGTAAAATTGCAGCGATTATCTACTTTATTTAAAATATTTTTTACATCATCAAATCATTTCCTATTTTTAGCAAAATTTTTTTATGCAAAAAACAATAATTACCGCTTTAATTTTATTATCCTTCAATGCCTGTAAAAATAAAAATGAGCCCACTATAAAACCTGATTTGGTGTCGATCAATCTGGATACTACAATAAGTCCTTCGCAAGATTTTTTTGAATATGCAAATGGCGGATGGATAAAAAACAACCCTATTCCTGCAGAACAATCAAGCTGGGGAATCGCCAACTTAGTGATTGAAGAAAATATGAAACGCTTAAGAGAAATCAGCGATAAAGCAGCTGCTTCAAATGATAAAGAAGGTAGCAGCAACCAGATGATTGGAGATTTCTGGAGTACGGCAATGGATACCTTGAAAATTGAAAAGGAAGGATTAAATCCCATTAAACCCTTATTGGAAAAAATCAATGCCATTAAAGATGTGAATAGTTTGGTTGCAACAGTTGCTGAATTAAAGAAAATCGGCTCATCTACTTTATTCGATGATGGTGTTGGACAAGATGCCAAACACAGTGATGTGATGGCCTATCAATTATCACAAGGCGGAATCGGATTGCCTGAAAGAGAATATTATTTTAAGAATGATTCTACCACCATTAATATCAGAAATCAATACCAGCAATATATCACAACGATTCTTACCATGTCTGGCGAAAAAGAAGCAGATGCAACAACTGCCGCAAAAAACATTTTACAATTAGAAACAAAATTGGCTACAGCATCACGAAAAATTGAAGACCTGCGTGATCCTTATAAGAATTACAATAAAATGGCGATAAGCGATTTAGGTAAAATGTCGGGCAATATCGATTGGTCAAATTATCTCACCAACATTGGCATAAAATCAAAAGATTCCGTAATTGTTGGACAACCAGAATTCTTCACTACATTAAATGCTTTATTAAAATCAACGCCCATCGCTGACTGGAAAAGCTATGTAAAATTTAAT
>CALQJH020000196.1 GCA_943330835.2 Candidatus Kuenenia stuttgartensis | reverse complement strand
ATACACGACCTACCCACGCGCTCAGGTGGATGATTATCAATTTGGTGGAGGAGCAGGAATGGTAATGATGGTGGAACCTTTGGTAAATGCTGTTGAAGCTTTACAAAGTAAAAACAAGTATGATGAAATCATTTTTTTGACCCCTGATGGGGAGACTTTTAATCAAAAAATGGCCAACCATCTTTCCTTAAAAAATAACCTGCTTCTAATTTGCGGGCATTATAAAGGTGTTGATCAACGTTTCAGAGACCATTTTGTAACAAAAGAAATTTCAATTGGTGATTATGTATTAAGCGGCGGAGAATTGGCAGCGGCAGTACTAACGGATGCGATTGGACGATTAATACCTGGCGTCTTAAATGATGAAAGTTCTGCATTATGCGATTCTTTCCAAGATAATTTATTAGCGCCGCCTGTCTTCACCAGGCCTGAAGTATTCAGAGAGTGGAAAGTGCCGGAAGTGTTGATGAGTGGCAATCATAAAATCATTGAAGAATGGCGTTATGAACAATCTGTGCTGCGCACAAAAGAAAGAAGACCTGATTTACTTGATTAGTTTTTACGAACCCATACATATTCCGCAAATCCTAAAAGATCCCAGAAAATATTTCCTTGTAGTTTTTTTCGGCTAAGCATATGGCTAATGATTCTAAAAGGCATGGCCATCATGAACCAAATATTTCTTCTTATTCCTCCCTTTATTACTTTGCAATTATTTTTTTCGAATAATGCAGTGAGTTCCTTCACCGAATAAACCCTTACATGGGTATCATCATCCTTAAAATTCAACGTGCCATGCATCGAAGGTAATGTTGTACTCTTTATGCCAGGATATTCAATATATAAAAAACCTCCTGAAACCAACTTTGGCAAAAGGGCCTCAATTACTTTATCGCCATTATATAAATGCTCAATTACATGAACCATCCAAATGCCATCAAAATAATTATCCGGGATGGAAGACATGTCGAGCTTGGTTAAATCCATTTCGTAAAATCCAGTCATTAACGCAAAGTCGGCATCGCTGTTATTGTAATCACGTTCCAGATCCACTCCATGGTATTCGCAATTCGAAAAAACACTTTTTATTTTTGTAGCAGAATGATTGCCAGCCCCAATGTCCAATAATCTAAATGGTTTACTGCCAAAGGACTTTTGGAGAAAAGAAATTTTAGATACAAATGTTGATGCAAAAGCCTTTAGTTTCATTTTTCTGTCGTGTTGAAGCCATTATTACGGCTTTGTTATTCGCAAATATAATTATTCAAGAAACAATTATATAGGTTCAGCAATATTTTTCATAAAGTAAATGCGAAAATCCGTTAACATTGTATTTATAAAAAAATATATTATGACTACCTTTTCAATTCAAGGCAATATTGTAGATATCAAATCCCAAACAATTTTTTGGGGAACGGTAAATGTCTCAGATGGTGTAATTGTATCGATTTCAAAAGAAGGAGAAGAAAAAAAAGAGGATCATTTCATTTTACCTGGCTTTATTGACAGCCATGTTCACATTGAAAGCTCTATGCTCGTTCCTTCTGAATTTGCAAGACTTGCAGTTGTTCATGGTACAGTAGGAACAATCAGTGATCCTCACGAAATAGCGAATGTATGCGGTATGGAAGGCGTACGTTACATGATTGAAAATAGTAAAACAGTTCCTTTCAAATGTACTTTTGGCGCTCCGAGTTGTGTACCTGCAACTGTTTTTGAAACTGCCGGTGCCACAATTGATACTGAAGATATTGATACGCTTTTGCAAATGCCGGAAATAAAATACTTGAGCGAAATGATGAATTTTCCTGGTGTGCTGCATGATGATGATGATGTCATGAAAAAAATTGCCAGCGCAAAAAAATATAATAAACCTGTAGATGGCCATGCTCCTGGATTACGAGGAGATGCTGCTAAAAAATATATCAGCGCAGGAATTAGCACAGACCATGAATGTTTTACGGCAGAAGAAGCTTTGGATAAATTAAAATATGGCATGAAAATTCTTATCAGAGAAGGAAGTGCCGCTAAAAACTTTGAGGCCTTAATTGATTTGATGAACGAATATTCAGACGTGATGATGTTTTGCAGCGATGACAAACATCCTGACAGTCTTGCTGCTGGACATATCAATCAACTTTGTGCAAGAGCCATAAAAAAAGGAATCGATGTTTTTAAAGTTTTAAAAGCAGCTTGCATCAATCCAGTGGAACATTACAAAATGGAGGTCGGTCTTTTACAACCCAATGATCCCGCTGATTTTATTGTAATCAAAAATCTTACTGATTTTGAAGTGAAGAAAACTTTCATCAATGGAATACTGGTTGCTGAAAATGGCACTTCATTCCTTAATCCAGAAGCAGCTAGCATCATCAATCAATTTGATTGCAATGAAAAAGAAATAGCTGATTTCGAAATACCCTATAATGGCGAAAAAGAAATACCTGTAATTGAAGCGTTGGATGGTCAACTCATTACCAACAAATTAATGGTCAAACCTAAAGTAATTAATGATTTTATTGTTTCGGATATTGAACAGGATATTTTAAAAATAGTGGTGGTCAATCGATATCATAATGCTCCTGTCGCTAAGGCTTTTATAAAAAACATTGGAATAAAAAAGGGCGCGTTGGCCTCCTCTGTTGCGCATGACAGTCATAATATTGTGGCGGTAGGAACAGATGATGAAAGTCTTTGTAAAGCTATAAATGCAGTGATAAAATGTGGGGGTGGTGTGAGTGCTGTTGACAACCATTCAGAAAAAGTATTAGGATTACCTGTCGCAGGACTAATGAGCACCGATAATGGGTATGATGTTGCCGCAGCTTATACCGCCATTGATGAATTTTCTAAAAAAGAACTAGGAAGCCAATTGAGCGCTCCGTTTATGACTTTATCTTTTATGGCTTTATTGGTAATCCCTCATTTGAAATTAAGCGATAAAGGATTATTTAATGGAGATGAGTTTTGCTTTATATAATCATATAGTTATAGTTCTTATCGCCTGTTTTGGCACTGTTTATCGTATTTGATTAGTTGCTGGTATTCACTCAAGGGCATTTCAGCTAAAATAATTCCTGAAAAAAGGAATCAAAATTGGTAATACTAACTTATTTATTTTAGATTTGTTTGTTGATTTATACCCTCTTAAAGCATTTACAATATAGTCATGTGTTAATATAGTTTTTAAAGTTTGGTCACATGTTATAGCCTTTTTTATCGTTCTATGTTGGCAGGAGCCAACTCCGATGGCTATTTCGTGTGATAACATTCAACGAATCATAGTTGATCGCTGAAACTCTAATTACACAAATAAATAGTCAACTAAGTAAATCATAAATAATGATCATAAATTTAAGCGCTCAGCATTCATTGGTAAGTAATTGGGTAAGTGAGTTAAGAGATGTTGAAGTTCAACATGACAGACTTCGTTT
>CALQJH020000195.1 GCA_943330835.2 Candidatus Kuenenia stuttgartensis | reverse complement strand
CACAACTTGATTATTTTGTTTGAAGATTTCGCCTCCTCTCCTTTCTCATTAACAATCCTCACCAGATAAAAATAAATTCCTGCTGATAATTTCCCGAAATTTATATCACAAGGGAAATCAATAAACCTGCTGGTGTTTGTCAACTCTTCTTTTGTTTTAGCGATGAGCCGTCCATCTAAAGAATAAAAATTGATGGCGACTTGCAAATGCTGAGCCGGTTCATTTATTTGAAACGAAATGCTGCTATTACTGCTGACTGGATTTGGATAATTGATAAGGTCATAAATCTGAAACTGATTATTCTCTAAAATATTAAAGTTCAAAGTTGATGTACTTCTATTACCCACATTATCCCAGGCAGTTAGTTTTATGGTATGAGCACCTTCTGTTAACGATGGAATTTGATAAGCAATTCCTCCACTTTTATAGGTATCTAAATCATTTTCATAAAAGTTATTTAGTATGATTGGATGTATTTGATCTCCATCAATTATCATTTTAATATTATGGTCAACATTGTTATTTAAAACAGTATTAATTCCAGAACTATCTGATAATCTCACCAACAATAAAGACCTATCGCCAACATTACCACCATTTTTAAAATGGTAGTCGTCTAAAAATAATTTTATATCAGGACCAACATTGTCATTGTTATTAATTAATGAACTGGGGGCAACATAAAATGAGGTGTCAAATCCCGATGCATCTTCATTACCATTTTCTGCATACAGACTAATTTTTCCTTTTGCAATATCACTGCTTACATCTTTTGAAACCAAAAACGAGAATTTGAATTTTCCATTTTGAACTGTTGCTCTTCCGCTATAAATCAAATCTGTCTGCCGATGAAAAGTTGTAGTGATACTTGAAGGGTCGTTACCTAATGTTCTTATTGCTCTTGGCTTATCAAAAAATTTGGCATAAACGGTTCCATTAAAATTTGACATAACACTCCCTGCATTATCTCTTACAAATCCGGTAATGATATAATTATTTCCAGATTTAATAGTGTCTCCATTATTAATACGTCTTTCGTTTATAGAATCAATGCTGATATTATATTTAGCAAACGACAACTTTAACGCAGGGTCTCCAATCAAAGAGAATTTTCTTGTGTTCACTACATCAGAAGTGGATTGACTCGTGTAGTTTTTTGAAAGACGAAAAGCATCTCCTAAAGTAAGATAATTACCTGATGGGTTTTTATGAAGTGCGTATTTTAAAAAGTTCTCATTAACGATTTGATTGCCTCCTGCAAAAACTAGTCTTGGCGTTGTAAGTAGAGCTATGGCTCCGTTTTTACTGCCTTGAAGCATATAACTTCCCAATGAAGATTTTGAAGGGTCATCGTAAGGAATAAAATCACAAGTGGAGGTAATAAATAGCGGTAGTCTTTTAGCGTTGTTTAATGATTTTGCATCTTGATTACTAAATATGGAGTAAGATGATAGTTGTTGATTGTTTCCATGTCCACTGTAATTGAATATTAGTTTTCCCGAAAAAAGTTGGTCTATAATTGTCTGATTAACTTCTGGTGATGTTGTTGTGTTAAAAACCCTTGTTAACGGATAAGCATCAACGTAAATTTTATTATTGTTTACAACTTTGCTAATATCCTCAACAGTATTGATTATTTGTTCTGATGTATTTAAAAATAAGTTGGCGTCCTTATCATCTGCAAGAAAGAGTAAATCATTTCTCCAAGAACCGAGTGTTTCGTTGTTGTGATAGTTGATTATTTTATCAACAACATTATTGGCTTCATCGACGGTTGTTACAGGCAATCGGCCAACAGAAAGTTTCAATACATCAGGTTGAATTGTATTATTGATGTTATCTGTATCAGATAATAAAGCAAAAAAATCATCCGAAGTATAACTCAAAACCGGATTGATGGAATTATCACTTTCAAAACAAGGAATATGATTTATTGCAGATGCAGTTCTCCCTTTGGTATCATAATTACCAATCCCAAACAACAATACATATTTTGGTCTTAGTGTAGTATCTGAACCTGCTTTATCATAATACATTTTAATAAAATCACGAATTGCTGCTGCGCTTTTATTGCCGCCACCAAATTCATTATAGATTTGTTCGGCTTCTGCAACTTTAATTATTAGATTGTCGTGAGTAGTATGAAACTGTGCAAGCCTATTGGCTTGTGTCACGAATAATTTTGGAGTGATTATTAAATAGTCGGCAAATCCGGATTGATGTAGATTTTGATTACTAATGCTACCAATTTTTAAGGGCTGTAAACATTGGGTTTTATCAAATGCAAAATATTCCCTTATTACTTCCGCACTATTAACAAATTGAAATTGATTACCTGTAATGTTTCCATTCATTTTTACAGGTTGCGCAAATTCAGTAACATCCCAAACCTCTGAATTTGAATTAGCTCCACTTAAAATAAATTGAGCAGCATTATTATTGCCAATAGATGAAATATCTCTAAAGCTTATTTGATTTTGATTGTTCAATTGCAATGCTTTTCTGTATTGTAAATCAAAACCATCTAACCACCCCTGCGCTGAATTTGAAGCAGGATTGTATGTATAAGTTATATTACAATTTGAAGACGGAGATGAAACTAAAGCGACTGAAGATGCCGGTTCTGCGAAGTTGTCAATAAGATTACCACTAACTCCGTTTATCGAAACATTTTGTACCAATTGCCTGTTAACAGAAATATTAAAACTACTTGATGTACCAATACTTCTACTGAGAAAATTGCTTTTTATTTTCAAAGGCACATTACTCAGAATATCTGGGAAATTAAAATTAAAGGAGTGGCTAGTTTGTGAATTATTAAATTCTTCACCGAACCAGTTCTTACCGCTATTTAAAATAGTCGTATTGTCATTCTGATGAAATATTCGTTCATCAAAATAAGTAACAAAAGTATTAGGTGTAAGATTGTTGTTATTCAAAGCTATTCTCTTTCCATTGTTATTTATGGTTAGAAAATAATAGCAGGTATCATTGATTAAGTTTTTTTGATGGTGAAACATCATATTTACGCTATTATATTTCCAATTATCAGGACCTGGTGCATAAAATAGCAAATAATCATTACCATTTAAAACACCATCAGCGCCATCGTATACCTCAATAGCATTCTCTATTAAATCATCGGTTCTTGAAACTGAATTATCTTCTGTTAATTCACGGCCACCATTTCCATATAAGTTAATTGATGAGGAGTTCAATTGATTGATATTTATTCCTAACTGAGATAAAAAAGAAACATCAATTTTATAAACGCCCTCTTTTACAATTCCAATTTTGTACCAATTACCTGATGACAAAACGGAATTAGTAGCATACTGTCTTTGAGCATAAATTTTACCTCCGAAATTACAGAAGATAATTATAAGTAGTATTTGTATTCGGTTTTGCATTAGAGCATAAATTAAACAAAAAAATCAACTCGTTAAAGTTGATT
>CALQJH020000194.1 GCA_943330835.2 Candidatus Kuenenia stuttgartensis | reverse complement strand
ATCAACAGTTGATCTTGCAAAACCAGGAAGATTTGAAGTGGAAATATATTCAAAAGATGCACAATCAACATATGCATTGGCGGCAGAATCAAATAAACGCGCAATGAAACGAGGTTGAGACCATGCCGTATGACCCGGATCCTGAAAAACTACTGCGTAATCATATTTTACAGTAAAGTTGCTGTCGTTATTTGGAACATGTATTGCGTAAGAAATTCGTTCTGCCTGTGCACCAATATTTGTATTGCCCAGCTTAACATCAAAATTTGTTCCATCAGGAGGATTAGTAGGAAACAATCCAAAAGGATCAACAGCTGATGGTGTTGCACGGGTAATAATTCTATGACGATTTGGTACTGGTGCAGATGGTGTTACAGTTATAACATTTGTTGTTCCAACAGAATCAACAGAACCTGTAAAGCATTTCCAGTTTGTAAAATTTCCAAATTCAAAACCAAGGTTATCTGGACAATTTGCAGCAACATTATTAGTTGTTATTGGATTTGATCTTTGTACACTTTGTGAAGGAATAAATGCGTCTAAAACCACTGATCCATCTGCAGCGAGATGGCCTGATTTTCCGTTTTTTTCAATTATTGCAATATTGTTTTTAAAACCGTAACAAACATCAATATCTAAATCTTTCAAATGAATGCCAGATTTATTTATAACTGACCATTTTTTATTTCCGAAAACAATAGTGTAATCTTGAATAAAATCATAAACAATCTCATTTACACATGGAACTATTAATTTCCCATTTTCATTGATGAATCCCCATTTGTCATTTATTTCTACCGCAACAAGATGGTTTGAAAAATTTCTTGCCCCATCATAAATTGGTGGAGCAATTGGAATTCCTGAAATATTTAAAAAAGTGAATTTATTGTCTTTTAATGCCCTTGCAAAATTGTTGATATAAGGTTCAGTCTCAGTCCACTGAATATTTTGATGAGGGTTGGTTAAGGATCTCGTGCCTGCTGTATTCACTGCGGAATGTGGCGTCCTCTGGTTTGTATTTTGACCGGATGCGTAGTATCCAATCAAAAGGAGTAAAATAGGTAAAAGTTTTTTCATCGGGTATATAGGATGCGACTATTAGTACAGTCTGTTATAGGATATATCTATAACGACAAACTATATATTTTATTTTGTGGAAATTAAATAAGAGTGGTTTTACACCTAAGAATCGTAAGAAAACTACGTATTAATACTGCGAAAAACTAGACAATTTTTATTCTATGTAATTGCCCTTTTTAAAGTTATTAATCAAATATCCTATTAAAACTAAACAGTTTAATAGTGACGAATACTAAAACGAAACATCCTATAAACTATTGTGTCCGATTAGCATGAAATTGATTCTCCAAGACGTATAAAAATGCAAAAAGCCCTGAATTTCAGGGCTTTAAGTATCTTCAAAAAAATATTATTTTTTACTTGAACTCTGGTAAATTTCATAACCTTTCTCCCCTAATAATTCAACAAGTAGACTTTTTTTAATGGCATCCAATTCATTATCTAATTTATTCTTTTCTGCAGCTGATAATTTAGGATTGTTTTTTAAAAAATCTTGTTTTTTATCATTGATTGAATTAACAATCGCATCTATTTTATCTTGTGCTGCTTCATTTATTTTAATTAGATCATTTTTTTTGCTTTCTTCAATCTTGCTATCAGCGATTCCGGCACTTGAGCTTTGCGAAGACTGATCCATTATAATTTCATCGTTTCTATTCTCTTCTGGCTTAGCAACCACTTTTGAATCAATTACAACTTTATTTGTTGGCTTCGCTGCCGATTTTGCTACAGTTGGCTTTTTAGTTGAAATATTTTTGCTTTTAGAAGGAGCTTGAGCAAACGATAAAGAAGTAATCAATAATAATGCTGCTGATAAAATAAATATTTTTTTCATGTTTATTTTTTTAATTGTACAAAGTATTATAGGTATTAATTATCTGTAATTATTTTACAAATTATCTACTCTTGCTTCAATTGTATTTTGAGTTGCCACTGAAACTTTTGATAAAATATCATAGCCAGTTTCCTGCTCTATAAAATCAACTGAAGTACGGTAAGCCTTCCAGTCATTAGTTACATTATCATTGTTTGGCATCACAACACTAATCACTCTGGTACTGCTTGTAACCCTGCTTAAATCATTTGAACCATTTGCAATAACTACAACAACTTTCCATACATTAGCGGGTACCGTTATCCTTCCATTATCTATTGTTGTTGCAAGACCTCCAGAGGTTGTCGTTCCACCTTCACCGTAAGCACCAGAAATGATATACAATTCATTGCCAGCTTGTACCAATGTTCTGCAATAATCTTCTAATCCAGCCCATGTTACCTGATTATTACGTGGAGCCTGAGGAACCATATTAGTCATTAAAAATGTAGAAGAATTTGCTTCAACCGATGAAGTTCTGTCAGCAGATGGACACATATGTCCTCTGTCAAAACCTGATGTGCTGTAACTGGTATTTTGAACCTGATACCAACCAGCAGGTAAATTTGGATTTGCTCTGAAATCATCTTGTCTTGGTGTAGAACCCAAATCTGTAGGAACAACATGCCAGCTTACCCAATTTGAAATACCTCTGTCTCTATTATATGAAGCAGAATAATAACCCTCTTTCAATAAAAAATTACCGAAATCTGCAGGATTGGTAGTTGCATTACTGGGATTACCCATAACCAAAGTACTGTCTGTTGCAGCTGTTGGAGGAGCTACAGGAGGAACTACTGCTGGAGGGCCAACAGGATCTGTTGTGGTAACTAGAATTGAATCTTTTGAACAAGAACTAAAAACCAATACAAATGCAATCATAACATTGGTCAGTCTAAGAAAATTAAAAACACTTTTTTTCATGTATCTTTTTTTATTGTTTCAAAATAATAACAAGAAAATTGCCAGAATATTTGACAGGCGCATTTGATGTTGAGTTAAAAACTGAATTATACGTACAGTATTTTTTATGGATGCCAAATCTACACAATTTGTTTCAAAAATTGTTAATCTCATTAAAAATCAAGTTTTTAATCTTTTGTATTCAAATGTCATTTAATATATAATAACAAATCATTTTAAGAAAAGGGAACTTATAAGTAATTTTTTGTAGTAATTTCATGCCCGATGAAAGCAAAAATTCCATTTATTATTCTATTTCTTTTATGCTTTAAAAACTATTCGTTACCAGCACAAAATATTACTGGCACCTGGGAAGGTTTAATGGTAGATGAATTTGTAAGAATTAATATCATTCAAAATAACGAAGATCTTTGCGGCAATACCTATGACATTGAACTTAATAATAAAAAGAGCCATTGCAGAGCCTATTTTTCGGGGAATTATAATAAGCAAACGCAAATATGGACGATGCGGGGAATTTCATTCATTGAAAATAGCGGGGATCATGTTTTAATGACGCTTAACTTATGGAAAGTAGAAAACACCGATAAAAAAGTTTT